>JAGLUQ010000052.1 GCA_023134675.1 Candidatus Aenigmatarchaeota archaeon
GTAGGGTCTATGAAAATCAATGGCTGATCACTGAACTTCTTTTTCATTGCCTTGTGCTCGGACTTCCTGTATCCGTTCTCCATATCCATGATTTCCTGATAGCCCCAATCTTGCGCAGATTTAAGAAGATTTAGGAAAGTTCCGAACTTAATTATCAGAAGTTCGCAGAGGTATCCTGAAAAGCCGTTTGTCTTAAGATCTGAGCCGTATGCGCCTATCCCTTTCAGGAACTTTTTCAGAAGCCGAACCTCATCTGGTTTTTTTAGTGTGTCGAGCACATATTTTGTGTGGAACGGTGTCCTGTCAACTGCTGATATAAGCTTTTTCGTGGATGTTATCTTATAGGCAGGGACTATCTCTATCTCGAAACTGCCGACATGGCCTTTGGTATATGGATGCTCCGCATAGCTGACCACATAGTTGCCGCCGAAACGTTTGAATACATTTTTACCGATATTGAGACCTTTCTCCTCAAGGTCTTCCTTCTTTGTCTTCATGGGGAAGAATACGAATATGTCCAGATCCTTGTCTCCTGCGATGAATGTGTTTTTCGCCACGGAACCCATGAGCCTGGCGTCAAGTGAATATTTTTCTTTTATGAACTTCTTTATGTCGTCAAACATCATCTGGTTCTCTATGACTTCCTTTGTGTCAGGGCGTATCTTTTTCAGGGCGTGCTCAAATATTGTACCGTATGTATCCATGATGATATATGGTTCTTGCTGGTTTATATTTATTGACGGAATTTTGGCTGAAGATGAAACGCGGTTTTTGTTAGGCACCAATTATTATATATACTACATTTATCCAAATAAATCATGAGGCAGTGTATATGGCAGTGAAAACTGAAAACAGGACAAAAAAGGCTGTGACAGGTAAGGCAAAAGCTAAAAGCTCTATCAAAAAACAGACAGTAAAGGCAAAGGTGACAAGAAAAAGAGGAAATGCTGCAAAAACAGTGAAGGCAGAGAAAGCTGTAAGGAAGACGGACGCAAAAAAGGTATCATCTTTTCCGAAGATAGACCTGTCAAACATGGCGCAGATAATATACATGATAATTATCATAATTTTCCTTGCCTTTGTGATACTTAAATACCATGAAATAATATGACGGTGCTCTAATGGAACCTCTGTTCATGCTTAAATATATTGTAGCATTCCTGTCATTTCTCATACTGCTTTACTCGCTGTCGCTCCTCCTTTACCTGGGCGTAAACATCAAGACATTTAAGAACAAGGATTTCATAGCAATAATACTTCTTTTAATAGGGCTTCTTGCAATAAGTCAGATAGAAAAAATAACAAATGTGCTTTATATAAATTTAGCAAATGTTCTTCTCATGGGCATAATACTGCACATGTTCTCAATAATAAGCCTGTTTCTCATATATTTCTATGTGAAGAAATCAAAAGATATGCTGGGAAAGATGCTCCTGATAGAGCCTGTAGATGAAGATATAGAGAGGAAAGATAAGAGGGATTTTGAGCTGGAACACGGGAAGATACATATAGTTATTGAGAAGCACCCAAAGAAAGCATATGACATGTTTGTTGACCAGATACGCTATGGAAAAAAAGGAGCAGTCATAACTATAGAGCCTAAGGACAATATACGGGAGAAATACGGGCTCAAGAAGACACCTATAATTGAGATAGGTGCAGATTTTACAAGATATATACGGATAGAGCACATACAGCATAAGCTTGTGGAATTTATCAAGAAAACAAAGAGCGACGGAGTGATACTGATAGACTGCATAGAACGGCTGATAACCAATACATCATTTTCAGAAGTATACCATATGATACAGGTATTGAGAGACTATTCTTCAAAGAACAACTCAATAATTATATTGAGCCTAAATAAAGATACGCTTGAAAAAAGAGAGATTGCGCTTCTTGAAAGAGAGGCAGATATAATGCAGGGTCATTAGATTGATATGTTTCTAAGAAAAAAAATAATTAAAGGCCATGAATATTGGTACCTTGTAGAGAACAAATGGGTGGACGGCAGGTCAAAGCAGAAAGTGGTCAAGTACCTTGGCAGCCGCGGCAGCTTTGACATGAGCGAGGTTGTAAAAGCAATTGAAAGAAGCAAGGCAGCAAAGAAGAATTCAGGCGATAAGACCAAAGCAAACAGTTAAATATGTCCTGCATCAATCATCTTTATGAACAAGATACTTAACATAATGATAGACAGTATGTCATGCGAGAAGAAAAAGCAGCCGTTCGGCCCTATCCAGATATCAAGCAATAACCAGATAACAGGGATATCAAAGACAAAGATGATGGACGGATCTGACGGGATTGCTGTAAACTTCAGATATACCACACAATACAAAGGAAAGGATGAAGATATAGGCAGTATAGACCTTTCGGGAAAAGTGTTCTACAACGGCGAGAATTTCGAGAAGATAGCAGACATGTGGGACACGGAAAAGAAGCTTGACCCTTCTGAATCTGTCAATATAATAAATATCATACTTTCTGAAGCTTCTGTCGCTGCGGTGATTGTCGCCAACCAAATGAGGCTTCCGCCACCGATACCATTGCCAAGAGCGAAGGGAAAGATAAAGGAAGTTGACACAAGCTATATTGATTGATTTTTTATTTAAGTTTCTTATTTAAATTGACTATGTTGCAGAGATAAAAATTTAAAAGAATACTTTTCAGTATACAACATGCATCCTCATGACAGGCTGGCAAATATAATCAAAGGGAACTTAGATGTTCTTGAAGAGCCTTGTTTTTTCTATGATACTGACTTTGACGGCTGCGCAAGCATGGCTGTTCTGGAAAAGATATATGAGCATATTGGGATTGAAACGAAATCATGCTATATAAACTATTCTGACAATTCTGCTGCGATAAGGTTTGCGCGCGAAAATAATCCGAAAGAGATTGTATTTGTTGATTATGAGCCGCACGAAAAAGAGTTTGAAGAGATATGCAAACATGCTGAAAATGTGGTAATCCTGGGGCATCATCAAAGGCCGGACATCAAAATACTTGAAAAGAATGATAAAAGAGTCACATATCTTAACCCGCGAGATTATTATGACGGGAACAGCAAAAGAAGAGGAATCCCAATAGTATATTTTCTGAACAAGGCCGCAGGCCTGTACGGCGTCGATACTTCTTTCCAGGCATCTATAGGCCTTAGAGGGTATGGTTTTTCCGACCTTGCAAAAGAGATAGAAGGAAAAAAAGGGTGGGATGCAGACATAAGAAAGATACAAAAATATATCAGGAACGGCCTCATGCTTGTCTCTTACAGGCTTGAATGCTCCAAATATCTTGTTGATGCCCTTAAACAATCAAAAGACTATGAGGAAAATGAGATGCATATAGTATCAGAGAGGCTCAAAAGACCGGATCCTGAAAAAGAACCAAAAGATGTGAAATATTTATATGAAAGATTAATGGAATCTGCAAAAGAAAACATTGTCATATTTGAAAAAGAAGGAGTCGTCGGAGATCTTTTAGTTTTCCAGCTAAAGCATTCGAACGGGGATTATTTTGAACAGATAAAGGCATTCCTGCATGACCCGATAAAAAAAGGGCTCCATAACCATGCGGCAGACCTGGGATACTATACAAGCCTGAGCATAAACTTCTTAGGAGGAAAAAGAAAAGTTTCCATGAGAAGTAATAATTATACAATCAATATTGCTGAAATCTTAAAGAAAACTTTTGAAGAACTGCCTGAAATTGAACCTAATTTCGGAGGGCATGAGAACTCAGGAGGATTTGTCTGCTGGCAGGAGGACTTGCCGGATGTGATAACTGCTTTTGCAAACAATTATTTTGAAGCTACAGAGCAGAATATCAGGGTATCAAAAGAAGACCTGAATGGCTTAAATGATAATGATGATGAGCAGAAGGAACTGATTTATCGAAACTAAATTATTCTTTCACTTTCCAGATTTTTATAAGCATCCTGCAGATAAGCAAGCTCTTCGTTATAGACTTCACGATTTCTCTGAAATATCTCACGAGAATCTTTAAAACCGAAAGTGGCAGCATTTCCTATTGCATTGTCAGCATTTTCAATTGCCCACTCGCAGCTTTTTATCCTGCGCAGGATGGATGAATCCAGCTGGTCAACAGTGGTGACTGTGATAGGCACTATCTGGCGGCCAAACTCTTTTTTTATATTACTGAACATATCACATTCTGTGTGGGTCGTCAATGAGGGAAGCATATAAGCTATAGGGCTTTTTTCATTACCGCATATCTCAAGACTTAAGGAATATGTGATTAACTGGTTTTCTGAAATGGAAATTTCATAAGGTGTCAGAGCAGGACTCAATTTTGCTTCTGCCCACATGTTGTCGCAGATGTTTCTGCTCAGACAAAAAACAGTATCAGGAATAACTGTGATTTGTGAAGAGTCTTTTCTTGGCCTTGGTGCATATCTTGCTTTGTCAAAATAAGGCAAAGTAAGCTGGTATCCTTCCTCTGAAAAATCAAACAGTCTTTTCTGTGTTATACTCTCGGGATGCGGTCTGCGCTTTTTTGTCCAGGAATATTGTTTTCGGTTCTTGATTGATTTAACCATTTGATCATAACATTGTTGATTATGTGTATATGCTTCATATTCTGCTGTCTGTCCCGAATCTGCTGAATTGTCAAAACAGAAGAGAGATGGATTAGGGTTTGAGATATTAAGCCTGTATTGAGATGCTTCAACGTGAAATGGTATTGCCATATCAGCAATGACAGCTTTCTCAAAACTGCTTTCGGTCCTTGGCGGTGTAAGATTCATGTAGAGTGAGGTAAATGCTTTTCTGTTGCCTAAATTTTCAAAATTGAGACTAATTTTTGGTGTCGGGAAAGCGACAACCAGCTGTGATCCGAAATAAGGATTTTCAAAGGGCTGTACGATTATCTTTTTAGAATCATCACCAAAGCGCCCGTAAAGGTGCTGACGTGCCTCATCTGCGAAAATCTCCATAGAATACATAAATGATATAAGGGCTAAAAATATTTAAATTCTGGAGAGAAAATAAGATATATTTAATAATATATACTATAAATAATATATAATCCAATATAGCAAACATATACTATATACTTATAAAGCAAAACAACAATATCAGGAATAGTACATAAAACATATAAATACTAAGACAACAAAATATAATTAAGCATCTGGTGGTTGAAAAACATGAAGAACAATAGCAGTATCAATGAGCTGTTCCTGCATATGAAACCTGTACAGATTCTTCTTGCTCTCCAATCAAACCAGGAAAATTATGCATCCACTGTAGCAAAGATTGTTGACTGCACATATTCTCACACAATGAAGATTCTTGAGGCATTCCATAAGGAAGATATGGTCTCTTTTGAAAAGAAAGGGCGTGTCAAGTTTGTGCGCCTTACAGATAAAGGCAAGAATTTCGCAAGGAATTTTGACAAGATAGTCAACAAGATGTAAATATTATTTCTTTTCTACCATATTACCCACAAGCACAGCTATCTTCTTTCCGTCAAAACGGCCTTTAAGCTCTGACATAGCCATGCCGATCATTGCGCCTTTAGGTGCTTTCGGATTCTTTGAGACTATCCGATCTATTATTTTTCGCGCATCTTTCTCAGAAAGCGGGGCAAGACTGTAGTTCTTTATGATCTCATCTGCGAAAAGCTCAGGATGTCCTGCCTTTATCTTCAGGAACTGCGGGATTGTGTCTTTCAGCATATTTCCCTTGTCCAGATTACGGAAAAGGTCTTCAAAACCGCTATCATGTATCTTTGATACATCAATCTTATCGCGCTTCTTAAGGTCAGCCAGAGTATTGACAAAGAAGTTGGCTATGTCTTTAGGCGGGATATTTTTATTGGCAGCTGTTATTTTCTCAAAAATAGGGAGATATCCGGATGATATGATTGCTGATGAAAGCTCACTGTTAAGCCCCAGCTTCTGCTCAAACCGTTCCTTTTTTGTCTCAAGAGTCTCAGGCATGTCTTTTATCATAGATGCCAGATAGCCAGCGCTGACTTTTATGGTGGCGACATCTGTCTCAGGATACATCCTGTGAGCACCGGAAAGGGGGCGAGCATAGCTTGATGTCGCATCAGCATGATTCGGTACTCTTGTCTCTTCGGGCAGCCCTACAAGGCACTGCCTTGCCCTGTCAAGGACGGATTTTATGGCGTTCTCTGCTGTCGCTTTAGTCTCTGCAATTATAAGGACGAGGTCGTCATCTTTTGCCTGAAGTTTTTTCCTGACAAGGCTGAACTCATGGACAAGGCTGTATTTTGACAGGTCTTCATCTGTGTGCAGCATGCCTTTTGCACCGAAAGCTTTCGCATACTCTGAAAGCTCTTTGCCGAATGTCTTTTTCGGGCATACTTCCCGTTTCAGGATACCTGCAAAACCCGGAAGCTTAAGCGCAAGGACTATTGCGTTCCTTGATATTAGAGATGATATCAGCTTTGATTTTGTCTTTATGAAAAAATCAGTCACATCTTCCGGCTTTGTGCTTATCTTCTTTATGCTTTTCTTATCAAGCTCGGACTTCAGCGAGTCCAGGAACATGTGCCTTTTGACTTCATTTTCCACAAGAAGATTGAGTCTTGAGAGGTCCTGCCAACCTTTTATCTCTGTGCGCGCGCCGTCAAAGATGGATATGTTCACATCCTGACGTATTGAGCCTATACCTCTTTTCATCTGCGGGAATGATCTCAGAAGCATGCCTATCTTTGATGCTGTCTCTTTTGCAT
>JAGLUQ010000053.1 GCA_023134675.1 Candidatus Aenigmatarchaeota archaeon
ATAGGCACTGTGTCAAAATACTTGATGCGAAAAAATACAGTATCAATGCAAAACATCAGAAAAACAGGCAACAATGTGATATTTGATCTGGTGGATGACGATAAGGCAGCAGCATTCAATAATGAACTGACATTAAAGATATATCTTGGAACCGAAATGATAGATTACATAACAGTAAATGGTGAAAATTCAGAATTTGAGCTATTCATGATAGGTGATCAACAATATGCTAAATTTAATGTCCCTTCACAACAGATCAATGAGATCGAGATTTCCGGCTTGAATTTGGATATACCTCACTGCGGGGATGAAAAAATAAATCAGCCAAGCGAACAATGCGATGACGGAAACAATATTGATGACGATGCTTGCAGCAACGATTGCAGATTAAATTCACCGGAACAGATCTATATAATCTCATATGTGGCCAACATTGATGGAAGCGCGGATCCTTTATGGTACCCGTTCTTTGACAAGATTACAAAATATTATGAAGATAACAAAATACCGGTGGCAGTGAGTTTCTTCCCTGCATCAATCAATAACAATCCTGAGTTTACAGATATCTTCAGGAGAATATATCTGGCAGATAACATGGAGCTTATGCAGAAAGGATACAGGATGGATGATACAGAAAAGAATCTTGACAAATTGCCGCTTGAAGAACAGAAGCGTATAATCCTAGACGGAAGGCTGTTTTATGTTGACAGGATGAAAGATATCCTGGATACAGAAGACATTGACATACCTGTAACTTATGTCGCTCCATTCGGAAGACTTACAGAGACCACAAGATGGGCTTTGGAATTATTGGGTTTTCAGACAAACTTTGGTTTATATTATCCTGATGATCTAAAGCCTGTGGAAGGGACACCAACCCTTGACATGATTCAGTATGGAGTCAGTTTTACAGTCAGCGGAACTGCCGGGAGGGAGACAGTCTTTAAGCAGCCGGATCAGATAATACAGGAGATAAATGACTATTACAGGACTGAGGTTCCGATATTGAAACTCAACGGCAGGATAGTAATACCTCTGTACATTCACCAGCCTGATTTTGAGCAGGCGACAAACAATAATGAAATAGACAACGTCAAATGGAACATATACAACGAAACAATAACAAGATTGAATAATGATCAGGATATTAAATTTATAACTCCTCAACAGGTCTGGACAGAACGGCATCCTGTATGTATACCTACAGGCATATCTGAAACATACTGCAACGGGATAGACAACAACTGTGATGGGAATATTGACGAGGACTTTGTTTCTGTACCAACGACATGCGGGATTGGAGCATGCAGGGCAACAGGGATGTTGACATGTAACGGTTATGAATATGACAGCTGCATTCCGGGAACACCCGCACCTCTTGACTTGAATTGCGATGGTATAGATGAAGATTGTGACGGCCTGATTGATGAGGACTGTTCCTTTTCCTCAATGTGCCAGTATGCGACAGCAGCCACAGCCACATCATCCAACATAGGCTCTGAACCTGTATATGCTGCGGGAGCACCTGATGCAGATGGCAATTGCGCCATGTGGGGCGGTACAGAAAAATCCTGGAACCCTGCTGGCTGGAACATAAAGGCCAACATCACGCTTGATTATGAAGTGCCTGTTTATGCTGACAACATCACAATATTCGGTGATTATGATATGTGCTGGCGCAGGATGTGGCTTAAGGATTCAACCACAGGCGAAGAGAGACTGTTGTTTTCTGGTGCGGAGCGGGCCTGCAAAACCACAAAGATATCAGACGGCACATTTATTGCAGACAGCGTGATACTGGAGACTTGCGGATGGTCCTGGTCTTCAACTGATTCAGTTATGTTGTGCGGAACAGGCAGTTAATCCTAATGTGAATAATAAGAATTTGCATTGCTTGCAGAGAGGGGTGATAGATATGAAGCATTCTAAAAATATTAAAAAGGACAAAATAACAGCTTTGGTGGTGGGCGCACATCCGGATGATTCTGAAGTTGCAGCTGCAGGATTATTGTATAAGATTGCCAGAGATGATAATTATTATCTTGCAAGCATTATATGTACGGATGGAGAAAAATCTAATGGTATAGGGGATTCAAATTGCAGGGTGGATGAAGCAAATAATGCTGCAGAGCTTATTGGTGTTGATGAAATATTTTTTCTTCATTTTCCTGATACAAAGTTGCACAATTATGCATGCGACCTGAAGGATAAAATTGATAAAATCATAAAAGATTTGGATCCTTATATGTTGATTACACATTCTCAAGACGATAATCACCAGGATCACAGGATTGTGTCTAAGATATTATCTATTTCAGGAAAAAGAGTCCCAAATATTTTTCATTTTAATTCTCCTTCAATAAACACCAACTTTACACCAAACTACTTTGTCAGCCTGAATGAAACCGAATTGATGGAGAAAATCCATCTGTTGGAAACATGTTTTGAATCTCAATTAGAAAAACCCTATGGACTTGATATGGATGAGATAAGACAGGAATCTATACTTTATGCCAAGAAATATTGCAGGGTTAATGGAGGATACCCGGACCCGAAAATATTTGCATGTGAACCGTTTTATGCAGAGCGCATAATTCAGAGCTTTAAGGAGTGAATAAGATGACTAAAGTAATGGCTGCACATCAACCCAATTTTATGCCATATTTGGGTTTTTTTGACAAGATGATTTCCATCATTGATGAAGATATCATTGGAAAATATTTAGTCAGTATGGGTCTGCCCGCACCAAAAGATATAGATGAAGGTGTATTCATCATACGGGACGATGCCCAATATGTGTCACAGGAATGGCATAGCCGAAACAGGATAAGAATATTTAATGGTTCAAAATACTTGAATGTGCCTGTAGAAAAAAAGATGGCGCCAATAAAAGAAATAAACATAATTCCTGATGGAAAAATTAATAACAAAAGTCCCTGGAAGAAGTACCATCTGCGTGAAATCCAGGCCAACTATAAAAAGTCTGATTTTTTCGACAATTATTTTCCTGATCTAGAAAAGATCTATTCAGAAGAATACGAACTCTTGATCGACTTAAACATGAGTATAATCAATTGGCTTGCAGATTGCTTTGATATTGAAGCTGACATTGTGCTTTTCAGCGACCTTCCGGAATCCGCCACAGGAAATACACCAAGCGAAACACTTGCATTGGCGACACAGGCAGTTGACGCAGATATTTACTTGTCTGGAATCGGAGGAAATGGATATCTGGATTTAAAACCTTTCGAAGAACGTGATATAACAGTTATTTACCAGAAATATGAACATCCCACATACACACAGCGTTACCCTGATTTTGTACCGAATATGGCCTCGATAGACGCTCTTTTCAATGTAGGCTGTTTTCCTATATCCAATAAGGAGACTAAAAGTATAAGCTAGTTTGGATGGTGATGATGATGGCTTTTTATTTTTTACCGTTAACATTTACAATCGACGCCGTAACTCTTGGGTATGTCCACATAAAAGATATGATGACCAAATCATACAATCGGATAAGGCCTGATACACCCACAGACCAGGATGTGTATGATTATATAAAGGATGAGTGGGTAGAGGGAACAGGAATAAAGCCGGATATGTCTGATTATACAAAGCCTGGGTGGGTGCCGAAAGGAGGAATTTCTGGATTATGGGATGACTTTGGAAAATTAAAAAATCCCGAAGTTTCAGTTTTGATATCTTCCCACAATGAAATAAAAAAAATCAATAATACTTTGGTTAACCTGGAAAAACAAAGTTATCCTGTAAAAAACGTAATATTTTCAGACTCAAATCTTGATAAGAGTGAATATCTTGTAAATTATTTGAGTAAATCATTTCCTTCATTAAACATAATATACTGGTCAATGGATAATGTGACATCAAAAGCAGATAAGATTAATCATATAGTGGACGATAGTAACATAGATTTAGGGGATTTAGTATATTTTATGGATATTGGCCTTGACCTTGAACCTGACACAATAAAACAATTGGTAGATGCATTCTCAAAAGAAGATATAGCAGCAGTCACATCTTATGGTATTGTTACTCCTACAGATAGCTATAATTCAAATATGTATCATTATGGCAAGGAATGGGTAAACCGTATGGGCAAATTTAGAAAGAATGCTCAGAAACATAGAAATGCCATCCCTGTTCTCTGTGGTGCTTCATTTATGGTCAAGACAGATGTATTGAATGATTATAATCTCCCGACAGACACCAAGACCGAAGATACAGGATATACCTGGTTATTGCTGCGCAATGGGTATAAGATTGGATTTGAACCTGATTCTTTTGTAAGCACAGGAGATGTTAAATCCTTGAAAGCCCAGCTTAAGCAAAGTTGGAGATGGTATTCCGGCACATGGCAGAATCTTTACAGGCAAAAAGATATTTTTAGTCCTAAATCAAAGGCAAGATCTCTTGCTTACACAACAATTGCGCCAAGTCTTATAGAATCTGTATTATATACAGGCACAGTGTTATCATTGCCTCTCCTGGCTTATTACGAACCGGAATTAGCCCAGGGTTTTTTGATTGGCGATACAGTATTGTCATTTATGGCTCCTGTCGCAGCACCCTTGCTGAGCGGTGATTCAAAAACTATAGTTAAGGAGTTATACAAAACCCTGAGATATTATCCTCAAATAACAGCATATAAGGTGATGTCATCAGCACTTTGGTTGGGTTCCGGAGCAAAAGTTGGCTTGGATGTGATTAAGAAGAATACAGATAAATGGTCAAATACGTGGTGATTGTAAGTTTTTGAAGGGTGGTGAAATATGAGTCCCTCAAATGAATCTGCTGGAATAGACAAATCCTATGAACTGATAACAAGGAGCTGCATGCTTAAGACTCTGGATCTCTTTCTCGCATTAGAATCAATTTGGACAGATCTGGGTGAAAAAAAATGGGCAGAAGATAATTTTCTTCTTGATCTGCCGCTGAAATGGAATTTAAGCTTCATGTGTAAAAACAGGTCTGATGATTCAATTAATGATTCAATAATTGGATATATTATCGCTTCACAGAAACCTGGCACGCAAAATGGAGATATGTCAAATGTAAATAAGATAATTGTGGATAATGCTTATCGCGGCAAAGGTGTTGGTAAACATTTGATAGCACTATATGAACAGGCTTCTCTAGAGCAGGGGCTAAAAAAATCACAGCTTAAAGCACTGGTTGATAACAAAGACGCAAACACATTCTATAAGAGATTAGGATATGATATTATCGATACTGTAAATGGAACAGATGACCTGATACGGTATTTGTATGAGAAGCGTTTGAGGTTATGGATATGAATGCTATATTCATACAACATTCAAGACCTGCTATTGACAAAGATGATATTTACTCTGCAATTAAGGTTTTGTCTTCAGGAAAACTTGCGACAGGTGATGAAGTCCGGATATTTTTAAAAGATGTCTGCAGGTATGTGGGACTGGATAATTGTGGTGGCGTGGTCACAAATTCAGGAACGAACGCATTATATCTTGCATTAAGGTCTCTTGGGATAGGTAATGTTTATGGTATTCATCTTGAACCTGGGATATGCAATGATGAAGTGATAATCCCAAGTTATGTATGCAGATCTGTGCTCAGCGCAGTTGAGCAGACTGGTGCAACTCCTGTACTTGCAGATATTGGATCTCATGGATATAATATTGACCCTGATGACTGCAGAATCAGGATGACCAAAAATACAAGAGCAATAATTGTGCCGCATATGTTCGGCACTCCTGCCGGGATTGACAGATTCATAGAATTAAGTCAGGATACAGGAGTACCTGTTATTGAGGATTGCGCACAGTCAATAGGTGCAGGCTATGATGGAAAAAAAATGGGCAGTTTTGGAGATCTGTCCATCTTTTCATTCTATGCCACAAAATGCATGACTTCAGGAGGTCATGGCGGTATGGTAATATCAGATTCTGCTGATATCATTGAGACCCTGAACAGTTTGACACAATATGACAAGACTAAAGAGCATTCAGAATCCTATAATTATTCTTTGACAGATCTTCAGGCTGTGATAGGCAGGCAGCAATTAAAGAAGCTTGACAGTTTTATTGAAAGACGCCAGGATATTGCAGGAATCTATGATGAAGTCTTCAATGATCTTGGGCAGGAAATTCCATCCGGCGGGGGGATTTATTTCAGGTATATTATTGAAGTGGAATGTCCTGATCATTATATCAGGGAAATGAAAAATCAGGGCATAATTTGTGAAAGACCTGTCTTTAAGCCTTTGCATCAATATCTTAAACTTGACAGCAGGAACTACCCGAACACCGAAATGGCGATGGATCATGCAATATCAATACCTATCTATCCCTCTATGAGTGATGCAGAGATTGATTGTGTATGCAAAGCTATCAGAACTGTCTGGGATAAATAAAAAATCGTATTCTGATGCCGGAAGACAAAGCACATAAAAGATATCTCGTTGATGATATATCTTATTTTAGATATATCTCATTTGAACTGGATGATGATGTATCTTATTTTAGATATACCTCATTTGAACGGGAAAAAGAAAATCAATCCTTCTGTTACATCCTAAAAATAACTCAATATTTCTTTCCTGCAATAAGCTTCGATATCGTGGCAAAAGGCAGTATATCCACACCTGGGATAACACTCTCAATCAATCCAATAACAGCAAGATATTTGTTCCCTGTCTGATGATAGATAATTCCTGCTT
>JAGLUQ010000054.1 GCA_023134675.1 Candidatus Aenigmatarchaeota archaeon
CAGGCGTGAAACGCTCCATAGAATCCATCAGGACGCCTGAGAGAGAGTAGGATATCTTAAACTTTTTTTTCTGACCCTTAAGCTCATCAATCTTGTCAAGCATTAGCTGGTTTGCAGGGTAATAACATTTGCCTGCAACTTTCTCAAGGATCTGCCTGTTCTTGCCGTCATCAAATATGGCTGATTCAAGAGTATCAGATGTCTTTGCCCCGCCTACATTTATCACATGCCCGGGGAAAAGGCGCCTTGGCTGATGGACCTGAAAATAAAAACATACAGAACTCATTGACTGGTGCCTCCTAAGCTAATAAGAATATGAATCTATTTATAGGTTAGGCTATGGGCTTTAACTATCCTGACTTATAGGCATGGAAGGTTTCCAGTCATTTGCAGAGTACTGTTTAGAAACATTATCATATACTAATTTCAGCTTTGTGGAAATGCTGCTCCAGTTGTACTGTTTTTCAATCTTCTTGTATGCATTCTCGGAAAGGCTTGCTGCGAAATTACGGTCACCGAGAACTCTGCAGATACCCCAGGCAAGTGAATTTGAGCTTTCAGGCCATACTTTTATTCCGTCAATGTCATGGCTTATTGTCTCTGCAAGACCTCCCGTGTCTGCCGCAACTACAGGCAGACCGCATGACATGGCCTCTACGGCTGTTATGCCAAAAGGCTCATATCTTGAAGGCACGACCATGACATCGGAGATGTTCAAAAGCCTCTTCAATGTCTCGTCATCTACAAAACCAAGGAAGAGCACCTTGTCAGCTACACCAAGATCATATGCCTGCTTCTTGAGCCGGTCAGTCATGTATCCGCAGCCTGCAAAGACGAACTTGGCATCCGGCTGCTTTTCAAGTATTGACGGTATAGCTCCTACAAGGATGTCTATGCCTTTCTCCCAGACAAGCCTGCCTACATAGAACACGATGGACTCGTGCGGGAGTGCGTATTTCGCCTTCTCAGCGCCATGGTCAAAATCGGCCCTCATCTTGTCTATGTTCACGCCATTAGGTATTACGTCTATCTTGTCGTGAGGGATGCTCAAAGAATATGATATGGAACGTTTCATGAACTCTGAGTTACAGACAATTTTCCATGACTCGTATGCAAGCTTCTTCTCCAGGGAATGTATCAGCTCCTGGCGGTCGCCGCTGATGCCGCCGTATCTTCCGCTCTCAAGTGCGTGTATGGTCGATACGAGAGGAATCCTGTACATGTGCTTGACACCTACTGCTGCTGTGGCGACAAGCCAGTCGTGGGCATGTATAATACCTATATCCTTGTGCTCGTTCATGACCTCGGATGCCTTGTTCTGCATCAGCATGCTCATCTGCAGAGCCCATGAATGAAAATCTTCGGCGGGTATGTAGTCTGCATCGAACCTGTATACATGGACGCCGTCCCTGTTTTCGTATCCGACCTTACCTTCAAAACCACAGGTTATGACTACAGGTTCTATGCCCTGCAACAGCTGGCTTCTTGTCAGGTCTTCAAGGACTGTGCCTATGCCCCCTACCTTATATGGCGGAAATTCCCATGTCAGGTGCATGACTTTCACTGCTCATACCCTCCGTTATTCCAGTTTCTGAAGACCCATTTGTAATCCCTCACTATCTTTTTGGTCCACTGCTTCTCTTCGGAATTGACAACATCTACTTTCTGCGGTTCGGGAGAATAGTACTTGATTATCTCATTCTTGAGCCAGTCCTCGTTAACCATAACTTTTTGGGATTGTTTGGATCCGCGCCATTCTATCTGCTTGACTGAGTCGGTGTAGCCATTGCTTACACCAGGTGCTCTGTGATGCTGGAGAGAATAATAATTTACTATGAGAGGTTTTTTTATAGCTGCCTGAAGCGAAAGACCGCATGGGAACATTTCCCACTGGTGAGCATGGATAAGGTCTATGCCGCCGTCCCTGTGATAGATATCTGATGCGGCCCTGTTTATCTCCATGGCAAGGGTCAGCGCCCAGGTCAGGGGCGAATATGTCTTTATAGGATTGTTGATATAATGGACTTTGACACCTCCCATCTCGACTGTCTGGCCTGCTTTCCAGGGGTCATAGGATATAACATTCACGTTCATGTTCCTGTCGACAAGACCGTCAGCAAGGGATTTGCAGTGCAGGGACTGAGGTGTCAGGTCTTTGGGAAGGTATTCTGCCGAGATCATAAGTATGTTTCTCGGTGTGTTCTGGGCCTCATGATCTTCCGGGTCTATCTTAAGCTGCCGCAATATCTTCCTTAGAAGAAGCTGGTTCATCTCGTTCTCGTTCATCAGTGACACGTCTTTAAATCTATAATGAGCAATGTAAGATATTGGTCTTTGTATTATAAATATGTTTTTGGTTATTGATAAATGTTGTCATATAAATATAAGAAAAATTCTTAAGATCAGAACGGAGGATATAGACAAAGCTATAAGATAAATTAAAGAGAAAAAATATGTTTATTGAATGCCTGTTTTTGTCACATTCTCAACAGTGATATCAAAGATTAGTGTCTTTCCTGCCATGGCTGAGTTAAGGTCAAAGGTTATTGATTCCTCGCTGACAGAGACTACAGTTCCCTGGCCGTAAGGTGTCATTATTTCCTGGCCTGTTTCGGCGTCGACCTGAAGGCTTATAGTGTCTTCTGCAAGGGTGATGGATGCCGGGCCGAAAAGGGTCTGTATGATCTGGCCTTCTTCAGGGTTCTGCATGATTGTCAATGTTGTCCCGTTCTTTTCCATGACTGTTGAGTTCCAGGCAGTCTGAGGCATGATAAAAGTATCGCCTATCTCCATCATGTATTCAAGTGTTATGTTTTCAGAACCTATCTCTTTGACTGTGAAGTTCCATGGGAACATGGCACCTACTATGTCGTCCAGGACAGGATCTTTGCCGAAGGCATTATCAAAATCAGAAGAGGATATGTCAAACTCGCGTCCGAGGTATATTATTCGGTCCAGTGATGTAGGTATATCTATGATCTTTTCCGGGTCGCTTGCGCCGTAGGCATCTTCGGGTGGTATTGTCACTGTCTTTGTCTCGCCGAGCGCCATGCCGACAACTGCATCATCAAAGCCTTTTATCATCTGGCCTGCCCCGACCCCAAAGGTGAGCGGTGCATAATCCCTGCCTTCTATATATAAATCATTCTCTTTTGCTATAGATTCATAGCTTGTGTCAAAGACCTTGCCGTCAGTGAACCTGCCGATGTAATTGACAGATACTGTGTCGCCTATATCTACTGCAAGTGCGGGAGATGATGATGAGTCTGATGGATTAAAATCAAAATTCTTTGATGCTGCAAAAGCAAGGAGAAATATAAACAATATTGCGATGAAAGATATTATCCTTTTTCTTTTATTGTCTGCCTGTGGATTTTTGGGTTCTGTCTTCTCTGCAGGTTTTTCAGTTTTTTTTGCAGATGCTTTTTTCACAGGCTTCTTGCGTGAGGCAGGAGATGATTTGGATACTGGTTTTTTTGGTGAGGCTTTTGATTTAGGTGCTGTTTTTTTTGGCGGTGCAGATTTTATTTTTGATACTTTTTTTGTCTTTCTGACAGGAGCTTTAATGCTTGCCTTCTTTTTTGCAGTTGTCTTCTTATCTGCCATGTTGAATCATCTGTATCAAGATTTCGCATGAAATGTTTATAAGTGTTTTGTAAGGGCCTATGCGAGGTCGCCGACAAAGGCTGTTGATGATACTGTGTCGCCGAGGCCTACTGTCGCTTTCGCATGGACGCCTATCTTTGTAGGTACCATCACAAGATAATTTTTCCCGCAGGAATAGATGCCTTCGCCAATCTTTGATGCCTGATGCCTGTCCATCAATGAGAGCTGCTTCATACCTTTGGGGTTTACCCCTACATTGTTGCTCAGGTCAAGATCTACAGCATGATGTATGAATCCTCTTATGCTTCTCGCGAAAGCTGACATGACGCAGAGCTGCATTGCATCCCGTGTCTTTTCAGGCGGTGCGTAATCCTTGTCTGCGAGGCAGAGCATATAGTTTATGTTGTGGACATGCACTCTTTTCAGTCCTATTTTTCTTTTTATGTATCTTATGCCTTCAAGAAGATCTTTTGCGCTGTAGCCGGAATTCTTTATATTGTCGGCGAGATCTTTTTTGCCCATAGATCTCAGGAATATGCATGTCTCCCTCTCGTTGCATCCGAGGCTGTCTACTGAAGGCAGAAGATATTTCACTATCTTTGCGACCTTATCCTGGCATTCCTCTGAAGTGAACTCAAAATGCATCTTCATCTCAGGGTTTGCTTTTCTCATGAGACCCAGCTGAACTTTCGCCCTGAAGAACTGCTCGTCTGTTGAAATTGCCTGGTATCCGCTCAGGAATGCTCTCTTTATATTTTTCAGGACTTCTTTGAAATTATCTGATATCTTATCGTCAAAAAACGGTTCTCTTCCTTTCGGCCGGCAGGATACTATGAAACGGTTAATCCGGGGGACTGAGAAAGAACTGTCTTTAGTCTTCACTTTGCAGCCTTCCTTAAATTCAAAGACAAGGTTTATTTTCGGTGTATCATTGACTGAAGATGCATCTTTTGCTTTTATGATCCTTGTAGAATTTCCGGAGAGCTTGAGCGCTTTTACTGCAGGATCATACATATCCGCCTCTGCCTCGGAAAGCTTCGGATTGAATACTACTACATTTTTCATGCCGAGGTGCGCAAGGACATTTGCCACAATGCCTGCCTGCCCGCCTATCCTTTGAGAGTCATAGGTGATATTGTCAAGCAGATAGTTGTATGTATCCATATCTTTTATTTCCCATTCCATCGCCTTGCCCAGCTTCATCGATGCTATGAGACCTGTACGGAAATCGTCAAGGGAATTTATTTCGCATGCATTGTTTTTTGAACTGAAGCTTTCTATCTGAAGTGATTTCAGAAGCTTGCTGTCAACATGCTTTATGGCATCCATGTTGGTGTTGAAGGCGACAAATATGCCTGATATGTTTTTTGTGCATCTCTCGAAATGGTCTGATACCTTTTCGTATCGGTTCTGCCAGAACTGTTCGGGGTCGGTCTGCATATTCTGTATTTGTTTTTATCGGGTATATATAGGTTGATGTCAATTATTGCCTGTCGGGTATCCTTTTATAAAAAAGGGATTTTCTAAATCCAGGGCATCCAGGAACATCTCGATGAAAGAGCTGTCTAATTTCTGAAGAGACATGAATTGAAAATTCAGGTCAGATTTCTCAAGTGATTTACATATCCCCTGCTCTGCTTCATATTGACCTGTCTGGCCTGGTCTATCCAAGAGATAATCATCTAAGACAAAATGACAATAAAGCTTATTTTCCATCAGAATTTTTGAGAGATAATATTCTTTATCCCTCTTTGTATCTTCAGGCAGAATACCAAGAAACCGGTCTATATCAAAATTATCCAGATTTATCTTGTCCAGATCAATACCTATGAATACAAAAGAATTCGGTCCTTTCGTATATGCATTATATCTGTTTGCAGCGTTAGACAAAGAAGATGTGCAGACAATATCATAAGTATTGTAAATTCTGCCATTTCCACCTAAGACTACATAGTTCTTCATATTATTCTCAGGCTGCTTGACAGTTGTTTCCTGTTCTGCAGAAGATGCAGGTTCACATATCTGGCTTGACATATCATTCATACCTCCTTTTTACAGGGAGGCAAAAAAAGTGACCCACTAGCGAAGAGGCTTTAAAGATTTAAAAGCATTAATAATTACCTTTATATATCAGTTAGTGACTAAATTATATAAGCATTCTCTTTTTCAGTTATTCCTGTAGAATTCTGCCGCAGTCTCCGGAGGCATGACATTGATTATTGTTGCTGTGGCAAGCTCAAAGCCTGCCCATTTTGCAAGCCTTGGTGTTATCGCAATATGGAAATGGAAATCACCCATGCCAGGCCTGTAGGAGAACATCTCAAAATTGTATGAGATATGGCCCAGAGACATCAGAGATCTTATCCTTTTCTGCAGATGCGCGGCAAGGCCTGAAAGCTCGTCATCGTCAAGCTCCTCTATTGATGACACATGGCGCTTGGGAAATATCCAGACCTCAAAAGGGAATCTTGAGGCATAGGGTGTGAAGGATACGAAGGAACCTGAATCTTCAACCGTGCGATCGCTTTTCTTCTCTATGCCGATGATGTCGCAGTACGGGCAGGTTCCTTTCCCGGCAATATGAATCGCTGATTTCTCAACGATGTTTTTGATTGTTGTGGGCACCAGATTGTATCCTATTATCTGGGTATGGGAATGCTTTACAGATGCGCCGGCATCTTTGCCATAGTTCTTGAAGACAGATACATACTTTATGTTCTCTTCTTTGTAGAGCGCCTTTATCCGGTCTATGTATGTGTGAAAAAGTTTTTTCATGTGGTCTATCGTGAAATCCTGCATCTGCTGAGAATGGATGTCTGTCTCCACGACGACCTCGTGGCTGCCGTAAGCTGATGCATATGTGAAGAATGTGTTGTCAGTCTTTATCTCCGGGTCGCCTTCCCTGCCTGCAGCGACATACTTGTTCGGTATGTCTCTTATTACCCAGTGGCCGTTCTCTTCCACCCGCTCTATCTCAGACGGGGTGAATTCTTCTTTTTTAGGACAGAAAAAGCATTTGTCGGGATTGTCCTCTTCTTCAATATCATTTTTGAACTGGTCAGGCCTTTTTCCCCTGTTTGCCGCTATTATGACCCAGCGGTC
>JAGLUQ010000055.1 GCA_023134675.1 Candidatus Aenigmatarchaeota archaeon
CCTGTTCGCCAAGCAATCATATAGACTCCACCCTATATATAAAAGAGATAACAGTAGACTCGCACGGGTATGACATGGGCGAGACAATAAATGTATATGTTGATGTCATCTGCGTACCTGGTGAAGAGTTCGTATCGACAATAGCCTACAGTTTCGCAGAGAGTGACTGGGATGAAAATAAAAACGACACAATAACATGCCCGCCTCTGACTATGACATCTGACGGCGGATATATAAGATTGTCTGAATCCTTTGTCATGGCAACTACATATTCGACACATCACATCCGCGCAAGCGTGGGCAGGGCGAGCAAGGGAGATTCTGCAGGCGAGACATGTATGGATAGCTCTGTCGCAGACAACGAAGAGATAACATTTGAATATATAGGGGTCGTGGTCTCATCATTTTATGCAGATTCTGTTGAAGACTCGTGTTTTGACGGCGATATGAAATGCATATTTCAGGATTCCTGCAATGATAAGTATTCAGGGACACCGCCCGTATTAGAGCCAAAAGATACAAGTGACAAGTTTGTGACCCTTAAGGCAAAAGAGAACGGCCTGTACACAAGCAAGCCTATCCGTTTTGATGTCACAGATGATTTTAATTCTGATTTCGGGCAGAAGTTCACCGGCAAAAGCATTGTGCCGTTTTTCTACGGAGATATAGATAAGGAAGATCTTGCCGGCAACATCACTGCCCCTGGCACAGATATATACCTTACATTCAACTACGGCTCTAACACAACTCTCGGCTGCGGCGAGAGGGAAGATGTCATAACAGAGATAAATGTGTACCTGAATGACTATAATGGTTATGTGGCAGCCTTCCTTGAGGAAATAAACCCTGACCTTGAAGGGACAGACAGCGAGGATTTCTTCAAGAAGCAAAGGATTGTGTTTGACAGTGATGCCAAATTCAAGATAGCCAAAAATATAAAAGATAATGGTTACATAGACCTGAAACTTCAGGTGAAGACAGACAAGTATGGCGAGAACATGCCATCGCAGATGTATACTGAAAGGAACGAAAGAGTATACATATTTGACAATCTCATAAACGGCGCCTATCCTTCAATGATAATGGACATAAATCCAGTGGATGAGGAAAACGTTCATGACCCGTCAATCGAGAACGGCTTCGCCGAAGCGATAGGCATAGCTGTAGATAAAGATGAAAACCTGTATATCATAAACTCTGATGAGCACAGGCTTCATAAGTACAATAGCTACGGCATATTCCAGGGGTATATGGATCTTCCCGACCAGTCACCTCAGGGAATAGATATAGACATCCCTACAGGAAATATCTACATCACTTTCAGTGTAAAGGACAATGTCACAAGATACGATAGTTTCTTTGACTCAAGCGACTTCGGCCTGGACTCAGGCAGTCCTCCAACACCTTTTGAGATGTGCAGCAACAGCATCAACAGCCCTTCAGATGTCGCCGTATATAAAAATGTCGTATTCGTAGCAAATGACATGAACAAGATATCCTACTGCCTTGCAGATGAGGTGACATCTGTATCTCTTGAAGACGTCCTGGCCGGACATAAGATTGATGCCATATCAATCGATTCTGCAGAAAAAAAACTTTATGCAAAAGTCAAGATACCTGTCTATGATGCGTTCGGCAATCTGTTATATTATGGACTGCATTATCATGTCTATGACCTGTCTGTCTGGGCAACAGGCACAAGTGATTTAGTTAAGGCTGCCGAGACCCTTCCGATAGGCTTCAGTTTCAAAAAATTCGACATCTACACTCCTGTAGAAGGTGGAGACAGGCAGGCATACTTCGTCAGGGACACAGATCCAAAGTCTGACACATATGCACTTCTTGATGATTTCACCCTAAACATAGATTTCGGAAACACTCTTCAGCTGGAACTTGAATCCATGGCAAATGTGGAAGGATTGACAGACAGGATAGAATATTATGAGGATGGATGTAATAATGTGAATACTAAAGAAAGTTGTATCGGTCTTTGGATAGAATATGCTCTCAACGAATATTACGACAAGTACGACCTTTATAATCCGGCAAACTGCGGTGCAGGGGCGACAGCAGAAGATGCTGCGTTAGTAAAGTCCCTTCTGGGTCTTCCGCAGTCTGCCAATATCCCATGCACCCAGACAATTGATTCGGCAAACATAAATCCATTCCCTGGAAGCTATATGGAAGTAAAGATGAAAGACAAGATAATAGGGCCGAGGATAGAAGAGCTCATAAGGCAGTATAATGATCTTTACAACAGCGACGAAATCTATATTGACGTTGATTATAAGATACAATCTGATTTCGGAGTAGGCTGGGACATCGACGACTTCTGGGCCGAGGAAGACAGTTTTAGCACCGGGAAAGTCAATACAGGGGTTGCCTGCGCTTGCAGAGGGAAGACTACATCCTGTCTTTCCGGATATAGCGGCCATGGTATTTTGAAGACAATACGCAGGACAAATTCCTGGTGCGAATACAAATACGGGGCAACATACTCTCTCAATATCACAATTGAAGATAAGAGCACAGAAGTATGGGATCCTATACTTCATGACATGACAACTTTGAAGTTCAAGTACGGTTTTGAATGGTCCGATATTGACGACACAATTACAAATATTTATACTGCAGATAAAAGGAATCTCGGCTCATATCTGGCCGGCGACGAGGCCTACTGCGCACCTGCATACACTCCTGATGTCTGTCACGTCCAGAACGGCATTGCAAATTATTATGATCATATAAACGATCCACTTGAGTGTCCGGGAAGGGAGGGCACAGGCGTGACATACAATGTTCTTCATTGCCAGAATGATGACTATGGATACTGCTACGGTCCTGTCCACTCGCACTGCCGAAGCTGTGGTGAAGGGTGCACAAGTTGCTATTCGCATCGTCACAAATCCTGCTACAATTACGGTTGCGTTGGTAAATACAATAATGCTGTAACTACAGATTATAATCGCTATGAGACCTGCCACGGTCCCCAGATACCGCCCCCACCACCCATACCACCGACAGAAGATGAAGATGAAGAAGACGAAGATTCTCTAATCCTATTAGACATGACATTAAATGTTGATGCAACAACAGGGATACCTAATGCTATGACTGACCTTGTTAGTTTCACTTATGATATATCTGGTCTCGGGAGCCCCACCATAGATACCAAATTCACGCCAGGCACACCGTCACCTGTATCACCTTCAGGCTGCAACGGCGGTTATGCCGGAACTTTGACAATACATGTTAACAAGTCTTATGTTGGTGAATTGTTTGTAAAATCATGCTGATTTTTATCTTGTTCTTTCAGAAATCAGCTTGTATTTTTCCTTCAAGATCATCCCTACAGCATATTTGGTATATTCAGTTTGTTCTTAAGTAAGTAGCTTTTATCTGGCAGAAGCAAATAAGGTATCTAAACTAAAAAACATATGAGGTGACTAAATAATTCCGCAGGAAAAATTGTAACATTACCAAAAAACCAATAATCTTATTTATGTATTAAGTCTCATATTTACATATGAAAAGAAATATTTTGTTAACGCAAATATTACTACTGCTATTACTACTACTAATAGCAACTATAATTTTAATTTCTATATGTATTGACAAGAATATAGGAAACTTTGACTCAGGATCTGAAGATGAATATAAGAACAATTTAGACAATATCCAAAGTAGCAAAGAAGAAATAGACCCGACAGTCTCCGGTTCAGGATTTGATATAGTATCCAGTGAACACCCTGAAAGCAAAGATGAAAATTATTGCAATTTCAATGATTACAATATTTATGTCTATATTAATAGGTTGCATAATTTTTTCCATACAGAACCCACAGATGAGGAAATTCTGACCTTTATAGAACAAGACGAATGTGTATATAACGGCTCCATAATCACAGATCACTCCACCTTTACAATATTATCAACTTGGAAATCAAACGATGAGACAATCTTATTTGAGCACACTATCGGTGAAGAAATATTATGAAAAACAGGTTGATGTCTTTACTTGCAGTTATTCTGATATCCTTTTTTATCTTTTTAGGAGCTGTCAGTGCACATCCATATCATGACTTGGGCGATGCATATTCTTTTGAGAATGATGCCATTGTAA
This sequence comes from Candidatus Aenigmatarchaeota archaeon, assembly GCA_023134675.1. Taxonomy (GTDB): domain Archaea; phylum EX4484-52; class EX4484-52; order EX4484-52; family GLR71; genus GLR71. The sequence continues at coordinate 4,124 of JAGLUQ010000055.1, forward strand.
TTGACGAGAGCCTGAGGGATTTATGGGATTCTCCTGACAATTCGCAGGCTGGCTCTTCCAGAACTGAGCTTGTCCTGAAAAAGAAAATCTCCGGATATCTGGATGAAAGTGGTTTTTTGCCTGTTATTTTGCTTCTTGTTTTTGCGTTTGTTATAGGCATTGTTCATTCTCTTACGCCCGGGCATGGAAAAGGGATGATCGCTCTATATCTTGTAGGTCAGCGGGCAACGCTTAAAGATGCAGTCATTCTTGCGCTTACAACAGCAATAACTCATGTTCTTGATGTATTTGTTGTTATGATTATCTTTTTCTTTATTCTGAAAAATACTGGCATAGGAGTCTTTGCCGAGTATCTTGGTTTATTGAGCATTGTTCTTGTGGTGGGTTTCGGTCTGTATGGTTTTTTTAAAGCTGTGAATGATTACAGAAATGGCGGGCTGCATGAGCACAGTAATGGACATAAGCATTATTCTTTTGCAGATAACTCACATGAGCATAAATCCAGTAAGCACCGCTCTTTTTTACTAGGCATTTTTTTAGGTCTTGCGCCATGTCCTGTGGCATGGATATTGTTCCTGCTTGCACTTTCGCTTGATCGTATGTATCTTGGTTTTTTTATGTTGTTGTCTTTCAGTTTTGGGATAATTGTAACAGTGCTTGCAATATGTGTGTTGATTATCAAGTTTAAGGATGTTGTTAATGTCAGGTCTTCTGTAACTCGGTTTTTACCGATAGTGACTTATTTCCTGATGATTGTGCTGGGACTGTTCCTCTTGACCGGTTTGGTTGATGTCAGTTTTTCAAGGGATCGGGGGCAGACATTGTATGGCTCGGGGTTTGAGGTGGATTCATGCAGCCGGATTACCGAACAGGATGTTTATGAGCTGTGCCAGAGAATAAGGAGAGAGAATCCTGAAGAGTTTGATGCTGTTATGCTGGCAAATAAGTTTAGCGGTCATATGAATCCGTATAATGTCTATGGGGTGAAAATGGGTGTTTATGCAGGAAGGCTGCTTAACGGGACAAAATATAATATGGCTGTCCTGAGCGAGGCTGGTTCGCAGGCACCTCTCAGTTATATTGACGACGGTCTTATGGTTGGCTCAGGCTCTACTCTTGGTCACAGGTCTATTAAAAGTGTCAGGTATTCAAACCGGCCTGCTGCAATATTTTTCTATAAAGGCAGTTCAGTGCGGATTGAACTTGCTCTGGATGAGGCAGATTATATTGAAAATGAACTTTCTGGTCTGGCTAAGATTCATGATGGGATGACTTATGAATATTATAAGAGCTTGAGAGAAATATCACTTTCAGTCTGGGAAAATTCAACGCCGGAAGATATATTTATAGTTACATATCCTATTGAGGACACAGAATATTACTGTCATTTCAATGATTTTACCAAGACACAGTATATTGACAGATTGTCTGCATTTTTATTAATTTCAAATACATCTGAGCAAATTGTTGATTTTATAGATAATGATGCATGTGTGTATAACGGTTCTGTTTTTGAAAATATAAATACCAGCGCAACAGTTATTTCCTCTGTGTGGAAATCAAACAATGAGACTATTTTATTTAGTTACTTAGTTTAAAAATTAGTTGAAGTGTTCATATCAACAAAATAACATCATCTTCAGCCGCAACAACAAAAGGATGTAATGGGGGTTAATTACTTTTCAACTTCCCCTTTCAAAACTTCCTCAACGCTCTCTTTAGTATAATCAGTCACATTCTCAGGCAGTTTATCAACAGGAAACCACCGGATGTCGTCATGCTTGTCTGGCTCCTTATTCTCAATCTGGCCAGACACATATTCTGCAAGATAGCCGATAGATATCCAGTGCGTCTTCTTGTCAGGATATATATTATCCTTAAACCCCAAAGGCCTGACAGCCTTAATCCTAATACCTACCTCCTCAAAGACTTCCCTCTCAACAGCCTCAGCAGAAGACTCGCCGAATTCAACCTCGCCGCCCGGTCTTGACCATACATCAGGATTGACCCTTGAGTTCTTTGATCTCTTGATCAGTAAGACTTCATTCCTGTCATTGATGATTATCGCGCCACATCCGACGCCTATGCAGTCTTTTCCGCTTTTCATATAATCCACAGTATATATCTCATCTGCGATAGATATAAATTTTGGCTTATCTAATAAATCAGCCTGAAACAACACCCATTGCTAACCGAAACCTATATATATGCAACTTGATAAAATAATATCAAGTGATTCTGATGAAGTCCAGAAAAGGTATGAGTATGGCCCTGACATTGGTCGTTACAGCAGTTGTCCTTATAGTCATAAGTCTTGTGATAATAAGCATTGTGACAGGCGGTCTTTCAAACTTTAGTAAAGGTCAGACTGACCAGATGAATGAAACCAGCATAGCTACAGCAAGTGCAATTGCAATATCTTACTGCAATGCGCAGAAATCTGTCAGTTCACATGTATGCTGTGCTTCAAATTACAGTGGCGAGACCTGTGAGGTTATACTTGGCGGCACTGGAACTTGTGGCGGAAGTTGCTGATAAACCCTTTCTTTTTCCTTTCC
>JAGLUQ010000056.1 GCA_023134675.1 Candidatus Aenigmatarchaeota archaeon
AACAAGCATCTTCTCGGCTTTGAGAACGACCAGAAATCCCTCCTGACCTGTGTCAGGGAAGCAGTGGACAACGCTCTTGACGCCTGCGAGGATGCAAGGATACTGCCGACAATATACATAGAGCTCAAGCAGCTTGACGCAAGCATATTCAAGATGATAATAGAGGACAACGGTCCAGGAATTGTCAAGCGCAACATCCCAAGAATATTTGCAAAACTCCTGTACGGCTCCAAGTTTAACCTGAAACAGTCAAGAGGCCAGCAGGGCATAGGCATATCAGCATCCGTCCTGTATTCCCAGCTGAGCACAGGAAAGCCCACAAAAATATACTCAAAGACAGGCGACGGCCAGATTCATATATACGAGCTCAATATCAACACGAAAAAGAACGAGCCCGACATAATTTCTGAACTCACAGTAGACGGTGACGGCCACGGCACAAGGATAGAGATGTGCATAAAAGGAAAATATACAAGAGGCAGGCAGTCGGTAGAAGAGTACCTGATGGAGACTGCCATAATGAACCCTTTCGCTAGCATAGTCTATATCAACCCGGATGGAAAGCAGTTTGAGTACCCAAGAGCTGTAGATACTCTCCCTGTAGAGGCAAACTCTATACAGCCGCATCCGCACGGCCTTGAGCTGGGTATCCTTATGCGCCTGATGAAGCAAACAGATTCAAGAAACATGACTGGTTTTTTCACAACAGAGCTTTCAAGAGTAGGCAGGGGGAACGCTGTAGACATCTGCAACAGGGCAGGAATAAATCCGAAGACTAATCCTAAGAGGCTTTCAAGAGATGATGTTGACAAGCTTCTCAAATCACTCCATACAGCAAAGATCCAGAAACCTCCAACAGACTGCCTTTCGCCTGTAGGTGACGATGCCATAAAGAAAGGCCTGAAAAAAGAGATGAACCCTGAGTTCATAGCAGTCGCCAGCAGGTCCCCGGGAGTCTATAAAGGCAATCCGTTCCAGATAGAGATCGGCATAGGATATGGCGGCGACCTTAAGAGCGACGGCACAATAGCGTTAATGCGTTTCGCAAACAAAGTGCCCTTGATATACCAGCAGTCCGCCTGCGCAATAACAAAGTCAATCGCAAAGATAGACTGGAAAAGATACGGATTAAAGCAGAGCAACGGCTCGCTGCCTTGTGGTCCTGTGGCAATAGTAGTCCACATGGCATCAGTCTGGGTGCCGTACACATCAGAAGGCAAAGAAGCAATAGCATCATATACAGCCATAATCAAAGAAGTGACTCTTGCCCTCCAGGAGGCTGCAAGAAAGCTCGGTCTTTACGTATCCAAGAAACGCCAGAGCAAAGAGGCTGAAGATCGCCTGAAAGCTTTTGACATCTACGCAGGAGAGCTGTGCGAAGCACTCTCAGACATAACAGGCGTCAATACTGAAAACATACACACAAGCCTCAAGAAAGTCATAGAGGAAAAGGTAGGCGACACATCTATAGTCCTCCACGGCAAAGGTATGGAAATACAGGGCAAGACAGAGACGGCAGATGAGGCAACAGAAACATCAGCAGACGAAACAGCAGATACACCGTCCAAAGAAAAGCAGGAAAATTGCACAGAAAATGCCCAGTCACGCCTTGATGTCTTCAACAGTCCAGGAAATTAGAATGCCAAATAATAAGTGATATCATATGAAATTCGAGTCAGATGCAAAAGTTGCAGAGAAGATAAAGAAAATAGGAGATAGGGTAGTTGCAGACATATTCGGTGGCAATGCACCTGAAGTCACCCTTCCTGTAAGAGCTGCATCAAATGTCCACTACAACAAGGAAGAAGGTCTCCTGTACCTGGGAAACAGTATATCTTCAAGAAACTTCCTCAACTTTGCGCATACAAGAAAATTCATGCAGACAATGCTTATAGCTGCCAAGTGCAGAGAACTTCTTGAGAAAGGCAAGACTGCAAGCATAAGAGAGCTGTACTATGAGCTTAAGCACAATATCCAGGGCACAAAAGAAAACACTTTTGAAGGCCAGGATGAGTCAGACCCCCTGATAGAAGACCTTGAGACGATGACAGATTCACTGAGGGAAGAGCTCCATCTGAAAGCAGACAGCAGCGGCATCCTTTTCGGAAAATTAGTCATAGAAGACATGGGTGACAGGATAGACTGCTCAAAGCTGGGAAAGTCAGGCCTTGCCATACCGTCAATTGTAGATGATTACAAGTTTTTGGAATGCGACGCAGACTATGTTCTTGTCGTTGAGACAAAAGCTATGGTGGACAGACTGGTGGAAGAGAAATACCACCTGAACAATAACGCAATACTTGTAGGTCTCGGAGGCCAGGCAGCAAGAGGTGCAAGACGCCTGGTAAAGCTATTGAACGAGCGCCTGAAACTTCCTGTATATGTATTCACAGACGGTGACCCATGGGGGTATTACATATACTCTGTCGTAAAGACAGGCTCCATGAACCTTGCCTATGAGTCAAAGCGCCTGGCCACACCGCAATGCCGGTTCCTCGGCATGACAATGGCAGACATTGACAAGTACGGCCTCCAGAAAGTCACAGAAAAGCTCAAGGATGTGGACAAGAAACGAGTCAACCAGCTTCTAAAGTACGAATGGTTCAACAAGCCGCAATGGATAAAGGAACTCAAGTCCATGCTCTCAAAAGGCGCAAGGATAGAGCAGCAAGCCCTGGCATCAAAAAGCCTTGAGTTTGTCGCAAAAGAGTATCTTCCCGGCAAGATAGCCAGAAAAGAGTTCATAGATTGATTAATAAAGTTCTAATTTAATTATTGTTCGGTGATTATAATATCGCAGAATACTAAATATCCTTCTTTATCTCTCAACATTAAGTACGTCAACCCATATTGTATATCTGAGAAACGGGATGGATACTTTAATCTGACAAACAATCTATTTTTGAAAAAAGGAGAATATGTTTTATCAGCAATAGAAAATATATTAAATCCATATTATGGTACATTACTGGACCAATGTGATACTAAGATTTTTGCTGAAACAAACGATGGGTCTTTTGATCAAGATACCCATATTGGTAAAATTGGCATTAGGTTTGTAAGAGGTATACTAAATATAGAGATTGATGAATATAATATAGATCTGAATGATGAGTCTGAATTAATGACAGTAATTGAAATAACAGAAGGAATAAGAGAATTAATGTATCAATTGTATAATGAAAACATACCTGACTGTATGAATAAAATAGATTTATTATATCCACAATATGAACTGGAAGTAAGATTTAAATCAAATGGCTCAGAGGAAAAAGTTAAGGTTATCAGTGATATATTATATAAGATGAATGCAAAAATAGAAGAGACAACAATCATACTGCCAGAAATCCCTGAACTTTCATCTCTTCTTGATGTTTTAAAAAATAATAAAGCTTATGATTATGAATCTTTGAAAATTGAGTATAAGTTGAAAAAGATTACTTCCCCGGCAAGATAGCCAGAAAAGAGTTCATAGATTGATTTATTAATATTCTCATTTAATTAAGATGTAGTGGTCAAATGGCTGAGTCTATTATGAAAAATGTTTCTATAACCAAAGAATCGGTAAAATCTCCAGTTAGTAATATATTAAGGCTTTCTGCAAGTCTCTTAGGGATTGTATATGCTGCCAATGTTTCTGATTCTGCCGGAACAGATTATTTAAACAATATTTATTTAGGTGCATTAGATACAGAACCTGCATCTTTTTTAGAGATAGCATCTGATAATGGTTCTGCAATACGGTTATTTAAGGACGATTCATTGGATGTGTTGTATAAGTTAATTAATTCTAACGAGTTCTTTGAATCTACAAGTATTTTAAAAATTGATGATTATGGTGATGGGCATCAATATAAGACTCAAAAGTATTTCCCACTTCGAAAAAAAGAGTATTCATTGCCAGATGTTTTCCATTTCAGGACAATAGAGGGTATGCCACCTGCATCTTTAGATATTATTGATGTTATATCGTTTGATCGGCGTAGTATCTCTCCTAAAAGATTAATCAGCCTCACTTTCGAAAATATGCCTAAAGAGTTTTTTGATAATCTTGAAAAATATAAAGCAAATGATGACGATTTAGGACACAGTTATACTATCTCTGCAAGTCCTTGATAATTAATTATTTAATTTAAATAAAATGACGGTGGTCAAATGTCTGAATATTTAGATGAAATATCAACAAAGACTTCTGTATCTGATGTATCGATAATTAAAGAAGAATTACCCGCATCAGAAACAATGAATATCTGCCGCAGTGCTATAGGGTTTGTTTATAATGCAATGCATGATAAAGAACCTGATGACGAATTTTTTCTGCAAAATGTCTATTTCGGTATAAGAGATTCAAAGTGGTCTCTTTTTAAGATACGTTTTCGTGGTGTTGATCACTCATTCACCAATGAATATTCATTGTCAGCTTTAAATGAGTTTAAAGAAAACATTTCAAATAATATCGAAATGATTGAAACAGTAGGTAATGGTTGGAAACAAAAATCCTATAAGATAAAGAAAAGATATCTTCTGGGATTGGAAACAATACTGCCTAATGTCTTCCATATAGAGGATATGCCAAAACTCAAGCCTGCATCAATAAAGATTGAAAAGATGAACCTTGATAACCTATTATATGGTAACAGGAACTCAGGCATATACTTTAAGAGCCTTCCAAAAAACCTATTTGATACTTTAGTTGACTATAACGAACAACATCACTTAGGATATAAGATCTATGCCAAATAACATTTACTTCTAAAGAAATCCAAAACTTGACCTAAAAATATGTGAATACAGAGCAGCAGGCCCTGGTATCAAAAATCCTTGAGTTTGTTGCAAAAAAGTATCTTCCGGGCAGGATAGCAGGAAAAGAGTTTATAGATTTATTTATAAGAGTTTATATATTGATTTATAAAGATTTACAATTATATTATTATATAGTGATTAAATGATTGAAGCAGGTGTAAAAGATGTCTCAATAACAATAGACTCTGAAGATTTTTCAATAGAATCTATATTATCTAATATAATCCCAATAATAGACTTTTTTTATAGTGCCTACATTTATAATAATCCTGATTTTGGTGGTTCTTGGGTTTATGCTGATAATGTTCCTGATTCTGATAATATTAAAGTTGATAATAAAGGCCGGATTAATAGAACACAGATTAAGTTTGGTAAGAGTTTTGTTCATGATAGTGGTTTGCAGGAATTAATTATTAGATTGTCAAGGCCAGACGGATATTTTGTAGATTTTTCAATTCATGATACTATATGTGATTTAGAAGATTTTTTAGAACCGATTGATAAATATAGAAAATTAAGATATCCAGAAGATACACCTGTTGAAGGTGACCTTTCCAAATTCACAAAGATGGAAAATATAGACTGTGAGGGTAATGTTATTATATATAACTCAGAATCAGAAAATAGGAATCGTATCATTTTTCCTGGTATATTTCATCTGTCATCTAAAAAACAAAATATGCCGCATTTATCTTTATTGATCGATAATACAAGTTGTGGTATATATTTCAATGAATTGCCAATAGAAATTTACCAAAATGTCAAGAAATGTATGTCAAAAGAAAATTCTAAGTATAAATTATCTCCTATAATTTGATTTTTCTCCTTTCCTCCCCAAAACTACCCAATACCTTTTTAAAATTTTTGCTATAACTTTATCTATAAAATGCCTTGGTAGCTTAGTAGGTAGAGCGCGTGACTGTTAATCACGAGGTCGTAGGTTCGAGTCCTGCCCAGGGCGCTTCATTAACGGGAAGGTAGCTCAGCTTGGGAGAGCGCTAGACTGAAGTTCCCTGTTTTCCTCAAAAAGGAAGGCAGTCTTGGAAATCTAGTTGTCGTGTGTTCAAATCACACCCTTCCCACTCAAAGACCAATGGAGGTTGGCAGAAATGGACAATAGCAGCAATGTTATGGCCACTGCAGAACTCATCAAGAACAAGCTTATAATATGGGATGAAGTAGAGGCAAAGGCAATATTTGAAGAGAAATTTTTCGGAAAGTACATAGAAGAGGAGAAAGCAGTATTTCTTCAGCTCAGCCTTGAGGAAGGCATGATTCTCTTAGAGAGAGAGCACATAAATCTTCTTGACAAGAAAAAGAAGCTCACAGTAAAGAAATTCTATACTCTCTGCTGCGAGATGGATCCTGAATTCCCGCAGAAATACACAGTCTACAGAGACCTGAGGAATCGTGGCTTCATAGTCAAGTCAGGCTTCAAGTTCGGAACTCATTTCAGAGTATACAATCGCGGCGTAAACCCGTATAAATCAGGTTCTAAAGAATTAAAGGAGCACACAAAATACAATGTCCATGCAGTGCCTGAAAACTATGCCCACTCATACCAGGAATGGTCAAGATATGTCAGGCTCAGCCAGAACATAAGGGCAAAAGCGCTTCTGGCAGTAGTAGATGAAGAAAGCGATGTAACCTATTACGTAATCACAAGAATAAGGCCGTAAAGATTCAGTTAAATGCGACAGGAGCAGGTCTTATTTTTCTTTTTCCCATAATTGTGTCATATGGTCTTAACACTTCTTGTCTATCACCACAATCCTTCAG
>JAGLUQ010000057.1 GCA_023134675.1 Candidatus Aenigmatarchaeota archaeon
TTCTTTATTTAGAGTTGTTTTTGAGGTATATGCGTGGATGTGGAAGTCTTTGCCGAACTCTTGTTTCAGAAGCCTGACATACCGGCAGAATTTTTTTATGTCATTTAACGGCTCGCCGCCGGTTATGCCAACACCCTTTGATCCGCATCTTTTTATCTCGTCAATTATGTCTGAGTCTTTCTTTATTTCCTTCTCATTTATCCACATGGTCTCTTTTCCTTTCCTCTGCTCAGATAGTGGGCAGTAGAAGCAATCTCTTTTGCAGATGCCTGTAAGGAACAGGACTGATTTCTCGCCCCTTATGCACATCCGGCAGCCTTTTGGCAGGGTTCCTATAATGATTGAGTTCGCTTTTGTGTCTTTTATATTTCTCATTGCGTTTCATCCCGTGATATTTCAGCGCTAAATATATACAAGAATATAGAAATGTTTTTAAATATATACACCTAAATAAAGTTTAGTGATAAGAATGTCATACCTGTCCAAGCATACAAATACAGAAGGATTCTTTACAGGTATGATTAGGTATAATTTCCTGATTAAACTTTGTTGCGTGAGTTAATCGGGGATGATTCTAAAAATTCTTTCTTAGAGGACCTATACGAAATCTGCGGACAAGGTGCGCAATATACAATCTGATAAGCCATAAGGATATTTCAGGTTACTGTTTGCATTTTCCTTGCCTAATCCAAGGGTATAACCATGCCTTTACCGGCATGAAGAACAAATGATTTTGATGGGGATTTTTTTATCCCCCATCTAATCCGGGTAAAATATAAGATAAAGGTGGTATTTATGAAAATGAAAGTAGTCTGCACGAAATGCGAAGAGGAGATTGAATGGATCTGGGGCAACCAGATTGCTCGTTGTGAGTCATGCAACACTATACTTGACATACACGATGTGAAGATTGCCAAAAATTCGTATGAGAACTTTCTGCCGGCAGCTTAAGGCTGCCCTTTTTTTTGTTTTTTGATGATATAGTGTTTGCTATATCTAATATTTTTAAAATTTGCCTTTAAATCAGTAATATGGATGTATCTGCTGTTCGAAGGAAATGGTATATGGATGTCAATGCCTGGAGAGAGGGCTATGATATGCATAAGGAAGGACAGGCATTTAATCTTACTAAAAAATCAATGTTTTCTGTAGCTGTATATTGCATACTTTCTTCACGGCAGGATTATACAAACCATATCTTCTATTACAAGCAGCTTAAGAAGAGGGGGCTTCTTGATGCTGAAGCAGTACTTGATGCAGGAAAAGATAAGCTGGAAGAGATATTAAGTGCGGTGGTATATCCGCATGAGAAAGTTCAATATATAATAGATGCGGCCGAGATGTGGTCGGATTCCTCTTTTGATCTTCCGGCAAGAATTATTGAGGATGTCAATAATGGAAACGGAAAGCAGTTTGAGCACAGGGACGAGATAGCAAAAACAATTCCGGGTATCGGGAAAAAGAATGCATCGTTCATGCAGAACAAATGCGGTGCTGAGAAAGTTCCTGTGATTGATACCAATATGCTTAGCTTTTTGGCAGATATGGGAGTGATTTCAAGCAAAAAGGAATATACGGATTCTGTCCGCGGTATTTCTGATAAGCAGTACGGTGAATGCGAGATGTTATTTCCCAAAGCGATTGAGGTATATAAAAGTCTCTTTGAGGTTGAGGCAAACCTTCCTGACTTTATTTTATCTGAGGATCTGACAATAGCTTTATGGCAGGCTGCACTGTGGTGCAAAGTGTCTATAGGATATAACAGGCCAGTAAAAAGGGCAGACTCCAGAATACTTGAATATACTTTTTTGATAGATTCTGATGAGATTGAACCTGCAATGACGCCACATGAACGTAAGGCTAGAAAAACCAGGAAAATTAAAGAAGTTCCGGTTGAAATAGATGGGCAACAGGAAACGTTATTGGGATGTTTCTGTTAGGTTTTTGGTTGCTTATATTGTTACATAGTGCCTAACTTATCATTTTCATAAGAAAATAAATCAAACCTTAATCTCCTTTCCATCCACCCAGATTCTCGGGTTCCTGAAAACCTGATCAAAATGGTACTTGCATTCATTTTTTCCGCCGAAGCTTGTGTTGTTGCCAATTGCTACATGAGCAGTGCCTAATGTTTTCTCGTCTACAAGCATAAGACCAATCAGCTTCGCGTTCGGGTTGAGGCCTATTCCCAGTTCTGCAAGGGTTTCAATGCCTTCGCTTCCTGCCTGATCGTTGTCTTTGATGTGTGTTATTGTGGATGCGAGAGATTCAGATGTGTTGTTAATGATGTGCCCGTTGCTGAATTCCAACTCAAAACTGTCTTTTACAAGAACAGCGCCGGAAAGTATCTTGCTGGTACCGTCAACTATAACTTTGCCTGTGCTCTTGTCTTCTACAGGGGCAATGAATATCTCACCGAATGGCAGGTTTGTGCCTCCAAAATTTTTGTATCCGCAGGTGAGGCGCGTTTCCCTTCCCGTGATATCAAGGTGCAGGTCTGTGCCTTTGTCTGTCTTTATGACCATTTCTTTTCCGCCATCTATAATCGCTTTGATGTCAAGCCATCTTTTTTCGTGTATAGAAGCATCAAAAGATATGGCCTTTGCAAAAAGAGGCCAGTCTTTTTTTTTTACCTGTGCAAGGTCACGTGAATATATGAAATTGAGATTACGGTCTAAAATGAACTTCTTGAAGCTTATGTTACCTTCAGTTTCCGGAAGGACGCCAACATTATTTGATACAGAGACAGCGACGACAGAACCAGGCTCCAGCTTTTTTATCTTTTCAAGGAGTTGGATATCTATCTTATCGAGAGCGGTTTTTATCTCCTGAAGATAGATTTCACATGTACATCCTATCTTTTTAAGCCCCTTCACCTCTTCCAGGGCGAGAGCGGGACCAAGGCAATTCTCTCCATCACCCCTGTCTGTTATGATAAGGGCAGCGTCTTCTTTTTGTATACCCCAGCCTTTATTGAGAATCAGGTCAAGATCTTTTATGTCAAGAGGGGTTTCAACAAAGTCTTCCAGTCTTTCAGCCATAATAAAAATCCTCACTGTTTTTTTCTTTTCTTATTTTAGGTTTTACTGTTGATATATTTTCCGCAAGCTTCAGCTTGTCACGAGGTTTCCTGTTCTTTTCCAGGAAAAGCCTGAGCCGGTTTGAATCATCAATGTCGGAAAATGCGTATTTCAGCCCGGTCTTCTTGGTGCGCTTAATCCTGAGGCTGCACAGTTTTAGCCATTTGCCGTAGCTGCTCTTGAATTCTATATGGAAGTGATGGCTCCCGCAGTTCTTGTAGATATACATGGCGAAGCTGTCAATGTCTGATAGATACAGGGGAAGGGTCAGAATCTTTTTGAATGTTGTTTTGCTGTCTTTTGCGACTGTGAATATCCGTAGTTCTGCCTGTTTGTTCATAGGATTATTTGTCTTTGATATTAATTAAAGCCTTTTGCCTGCCGGAGATCCAGAAGCTCTCCGTCGACTTTGATCATCGGGTTTGAGAAGACCTGATCAAGATGGATAATAGAGTATATTGTCCCGCCGAACCAATGGTTGCTGCCTATGGCGACATGCGCAGTTCCCACGACTTTCTCGTCAATGTTCATGCTGCCTATGATTCTCGCTTTCGGGTTGAGTCCTATACCAAGCTCGCCGATACGCCTGACACCCCAGGGAAACTCGGAGTTGTCATGAGCCCATTCCAATGTCTTTTCAAGATTCCTGGCTTCAGCTCCGCCGGTTATTGAGGTGATTGCGCCTTTTTTTATGTCAAGAGTTATGGGCTCTTTCACAAGCTGTGTACAGTCCCGGATGCGCGAGCTTAAGTCAATCACTACCCTGCCTTCTACAAACTTCCCCCTGCACGGTGTGTAGACTTCACCTATAGGCACATTACCGCCTTTTCCTTCTGTGTTATATCTTCCGTCAACTGAAAGAGCTTTTTTGCCCCGTATATTAATGTGGAGATCAGTTCCCAAGTCATTTGTTATATGGAGTTCTTTTCCATCGTCAAGAATACTTCTAATCCTTGAGCAGTTATCGCGGACCTGATTGTAATCTATGTCAAATGTGTTTAGGACTGTATCAATATTTTCAGTAGGGACATTTCCGAGGCTGGGCATTGATGCGAACCTGTGGTTGTTATCTTTGACAAAAGCTCTGAAACTCTTGCCTATATGGTTTATCTTTCCAAGCCTGTTTGATATTGCCAAAATAATTACTGAGCCGGATTCAAGAGATTCAAGGGAGGATACGACCTGCTCTTCTGCCTCTTCACCTCTCCTTTTTGGTTCCTGAAGCACGACATCAACATCTTTTATGCCAAGGTCTTTTGCGGCGATGCTGTAGCCTGCACTAATAATCTTTGAGACCCTCCTGTTATCATAGCCATGGTCCCCGATGATGACCAGTTTCTCATCCTCTTTTACTTCCAGGCAATCAGAGATGATCTTTGATAGATGACTGCTTGATTTCTTTGCTATAATGAGCTCATCTTCTGTCATGTTTCCTGCAAAAATATTATTCATCATAATCACTGCTATTATCTCAAAGATATATAAACTGAAATACTATTATTTATTAATGTGTGTGTTAAGGGGTGCTGAAATGAAAAAAAAGTTGGGTCTTACAGAGGTTGTACATGTCTGCGGGGCAAAGAAATGCGCACAGGTCGCGGCAATCTGTGATACCGGGGCGATGAGGACTTCTGTTGATGAGAGTCTTGCAAAAGAGCTGGATTTCGGAGAGTCTGTGAGAACCACAAGCGTCAAGAATCCGTCAGTTGACAAAAGATTCAAAAGACCGGTAGTTAAGGTGCATATTGAGATTTCAGGGATGGAATTTGATGTAGATGCGAGCATACAGGACAGGAGCCATATGACGCATAAGATAATTGTAGGGCGTGATATACTTTTCGGGAATTTTGTTGTTGATGTGTCTATGACCCATGACAGCAACAAGCTTGCTGCGATAAAGGACAAGGATCAGCTTGAAGTGAAAGTATATGGGAAATGCTGATGTCTTATGGCACGGATGAATGAACATGATTCAAAGAAGCTGTTCTCAAAGTATGGAATATCTGTCACAAAGGAGATCGTTGCAAAAGACAAGCATGAAGCGATGGCTTATTCCGGCAAGATCGGTTACCCTGTCGTCATGAAAGTGCTTTCTTCTGATATCGTGCACAAGACGGATGTGGGTGGCGTGGTGCTTAACATACATAATCCTGAAGATGCAGGCCGCGCCTATGACCTTATTATTGAGAATGTTAAGGGGCACTGTTCTCATGCGAAAATTGATGGAGTCCTTGTGGAAGAGCAGGTTAAAGGGCATGAGCTTATAGTTGGTGCGAAGATGGATCCGCAGTTCGGGCCTGTGTTGATGGTAGGTATTGGCGGGATATTTGTAGAGGTCATGAAAGATGTATCTTTTCGGGTTGTGCCTATAACGGAGAAGGATGCGGATGAGATGCTTCATGAGCTCAAAGCGTTTTCTGTTCTTGAAGGTGTGCGCGGGAAGCCTGCGGCAAATCTTAAAAAGATAAGGTCTGCGCTTTTAGGCGTGTCAAAGCTTCTTAAAGACAATCCTCAGATCCAGGAACTGGATATCAATCCTTTGGTTGTTGACGGTAAGCGTGCTGTTGCGGCGGATGCGAGGATAATTGTTTCGTGATAGATATTTTTTATTGGTTATTTAAGGTTCTTTAAATGAAAGCCTGATTTATAATTTTTCTTAAAAATACTTAAAAATGATTTATTAACTGTTTTTTAATAATGTTTTATAAAGTTCACACTAGTTAGTAGGGACACAGAGTGTGGGGTTTCTTGGGAGTCAAGAGAACTTTTAGGACAAGAAGTTTGTGATAAAAATGATGCAATACATGGCAGGAAATCGGTTTCAGGAAAGAGTATTCGGGAAAATAAACCCGCTTCTAAAAAACAAAGGGGTTGACCCTTTGACAGAAAAAGATATAAATGTATATAGGAGCAGGGTAGGGGATGTTTGTTATGGAAGCGGGTTAGATGATGCTTTGGAAATTCTCTCAAAAGTAGGAAGAAAGAAGGATGCTAACTGGCTGGTTTTTTCAAAATTCTCTACGACAGGATCTAATAATTACTTATGGAAACCTGGCAATTCCTTTAAAAATGCGCTGAAATTATTTGTAGAATATGGAGACCAAGATTTGCTGCCCCAGATATCGAAAATAGCGCAGGATAAAGGGTACGATGACTTTGCCTGCATGGCAGCGTATGAATCAAATGATGAAAATCTCATAAAAAGCCTTGCAGACAGAAGGCTTGAACAGCTGTTAAGGATTACGCCGGAGGATGATGTTTATTCTGACAATAATGCTCCCTTATGGGCAATGAAGCTTTTCGAGAAGGCAAAGGAAACAAAAGGCCTGGAAACAATAAGGGATTGGTTTCTAGCCAATAGCAGTTATCATTCGGCATTGAGACCTGCGGGAAGGAAATTCAAGATTGATGGGAGACAGTCAGACCTGAACCGGGCGGCTGCGTTTTTTGCAA
>JAGLUQ010000058.1 GCA_023134675.1 Candidatus Aenigmatarchaeota archaeon
AACTTCTATTGATGGTGTGACTTCTATTGAAAGTATAGGGTTTGGGTTTATGCTTATGGTTGCTGTTGTCGTGTCGTATGATGTTGCGCCCTGGTTGTCTGTGGCTGAGAAGATGACAGTGTATGTGCCAGTCTGTGTGTATGCATGTGTTGGGTTCTGTTCTATGCTGTCTATTGTGCCGTCGTTGTTAAAGTCCCAGGTGTAAGACTCTATTGTTCCGTCAACATCTGTCGCTGTTCCCAGGAACTGGACATTTTCATTGACATATCCTGAATATGGACCGTTAGCGTTTGCGACAGGTGCGTCGTTTACCGGATTGACAGTTATTGAGACTGTTGCGATGTTGCTGTATTCCTGTCCGTCGTATGCTCTGTATGTGAATGAGTCAGGTCCGTTGTAGTTTGTGTTGGGGGTGTATGTCGCTGTGTCTCCGGAAACTGTTGCGGTGCCTTCGTCTGGTCCTGACATTATCTCATATTCAAGACTGTCTCCATCAGTGTCTGTTGCTATGAGCGTTATCTGTTTCTGTGTGTCTTCGTCTGTTGTTGTGGTTACGTCTTCTGCTATAGGAGCATCGTTATCTGAACCAACATTTATCGTGACAGTTGCTGTGTTGCTGTTAACAGTCCCGTCGTTTGCCTTGAATGTAAATGAATCCTGTCCGTTGTAGTTGGAGTCCGGTGTATAGGTCAGGGATGGTGCAGTGCCGGATAAGGTTCCGTCTGATGGGTATGATATGACTGTATATGTAAGTGAGTCGCCGTCAACGTCTGTTGCTATAAGGGTTATACTTACTGGTGTGTTTTCATCTGTTGCTGCGCTTCTATCAAAAGCTATCGGTGCATCGTTTACTGGATTGACTGTTATAAGGAATGATTCTGATGCGGTCAGTCCGCCTTCATCAGTTACAGTTATTGTGACTGTTGATGTGCCGTACCAGTTGACGGGCGGCTGTATATCTATGTTGTCTTTTGAATCTATTGAGATGCCTACCTGAGGATTTGTGTTTCCTGTAATCGTGTATATAAGGTTTATGTCGGCTGTCTCTGCATCGCTTGCATATGTGTTGAGGTTGAATGCGTCAAAGATGTGATTATCTTCGTCAAGGATCTGGTCGGGCAGAGGGTTTAAGGTCGGTGCTGTGTTTGAAGGTGTTATGTGTACTCTCATGGTGTCTGAATCGCTAAGACCTTTAGGATCTGTTGCTGTGAAAGTTATGTCTTCGTAGCCTGTCCATGCGTCTGGGGCTGTGAGAGTAAGTATGTGTGTTGATGGATTTACATATACACTGACTTCTGCGTTTCCTGTGAATGTCCATGTAAGGGTGCTCTCTGCGTCTGTGGAATCTGTGACGTAATTGTCAAGATCTATTGTTGAGTCACTTGTGCTCTGGATAAGTGTCCTGTCTGGAAGTCCGCTGACATAAGGCGGTGTGTTTGTAATATACATTGAAAATGCAAGTTCCTTGTTTATGTTTACTATTTCAACATCGCCTGTTACAGTGTTATATCCGGTTTTGGATGCTGTATAAGTGTACGTGCCGCTTGCGAAACCGCTTAGCGTTAACTGTCCGTTTGCATCTGTTGTTCCGGATTTACTGTCCATCTCAACAAGCACACCCTGTAGTGGGGAACTGCTGGCAGATATCTGGAAATTTACTGAATATGTTGGTTCCTGATTTACATTCAAGCTCATTGATTTTTGGTCTGCAGTGTTTTTAAGAGCTGTACATATACCAGCGTCTGAAAGACCAGTAATACTGATAGTATGCATGCCTGTATCACTAGGTGTCCATTTAAATGTGTAGTATTCAGGATCCGAGTTCTGATTGTTTGGGTTTATTGAGACTGTATCTGTAGTTATAATAGCATTATTGTTATCTTTTACAGTATATGTAATTGCTGTTGAAACAGGAGTGAGCGCATAATTTTGGTCGTAGTAGATATAGTCGTTTGCATGGTTGCTTATTTTTCCAAATTGTGATGTCTGTTCCTCACCAAGGATTGGGTTGGGGTTTGAGTTAGTTAGATCGTTTAATATTGTATAACATTCATTTCTTGGAAGTGCTTCCAAAACAGAGAAGTTTGCCTGTGAATATGGGTTAAGGCTGTTTATACATACGTCATCAACAACATCTGTTGAAACTATTGCAGTGTATGTTCCATCTGTTGTAGGCGTCCATATAAATTCTACATCCTGAGATGTGCCGAGGAAAAGTGGTGCTCCATCGTCATTAGTTTCTTTTGTATATCTATTTGTTTTTGTATATACTTGTGTTGTGCCTTTGTAGATTTCAAGTGTTACATGAGTGTCAAAAGAATAGTAATCGTCCTTATATGCTTCCGGAATATAACCGACTCCATTGTCCTTTTCATAAAAAGCACTGTGGAATGTTGCATTAAGGCTTGATTGTGTGTTTATTATCAATGGTACTTCTGCATGTTCGGTGTTTGTGATATTAAATGACTCAATTGTGGATGAACATATATCTTTTTTGTGAAATTCAACAGAATATGTAACAGGGGGTGTTGTTCCCCAAAAATCATCGTGATAAGCTTTAGGAATATAACCTTGGCTGAAAAAATATACGGCGTAACCGTGTGTTGCAAGCGTTGTCGGATATCTGATTGTTATCTGTCCGTTTGTTGTTGTCTTGCCGTCAGGGAAACTGCCGCTGAAAGCGCCGACAGTGTTGCATCCCGGGTCAAGGCAGTTATATGCTTCTGCAAACACGTTCTGTGTGTTGAAGATATTTATTATGTCTCTGTCTGCATATGCTGATGTGGGTAGTACTAATAATGCAATGATAAACAAAGTGAAAATTGATATTTTAGATTTCATGATAGATGCGCCTCAAAATTCAATATTCATCGCCACCGTCTCTGTCGCCACCACAATCGTCATCACCGTCATCAGGTGGTATGTCGCCGTCTGTTCCATCAGATCCACCGCCGCCACCGCCGCTTGGGAAGAGGTGTGAATATTTATCAAATAAATTACCAAGTTGCTCCCATGGCGAATTTGGGCTGTTGATGTGAAGCATTCCGTCCTGATGTTCCGGATCAAATCCGACACATATATATGAGTTATCGTTGCGGCCCACTTTAGTTGTCATGACAGTTCCGTTATCCGGGTCTCCAGTGGCAAAAGCTACAGGCGGTTCGTTGTTGTCAAATGGCTTGTCTTTAACAATATGAAATTCTTTTGATGTTCCTTCTTCACCGAAACTGCCTTTGATTGCATCTTCAAGAGTTATGTTTTCTTTTGTTAAAGTAGAGCCTAATCCTGTTGCGGAGTCTGCCTCTTTATTGGGTACAATCTCTATTATGGAACCAGTTGGTCCCTGAGCCGGGTCCTCGTTATAATAAATAACTTCTGGTTTATGGTCTGGCTCCATAGCTACATTTATCTTGTCACTGATTGAATATTCATTGACCAGCGTGTCTGCAGGGCCTGTCTTTTCGACGAGTTCATCAATGTTTTCTGGTGTTGGTGTATATACATCTTTTCCATCTTTGCCATATTCAACAAGAGGTCCTTCACCCAGCGTTTCGGCTATGGGAGTATCCACTAGCTGGTTTTGTGCATATATATCCTGGATTTCCTTAAGCCTTTCCTGAAGCTCTTCAGGCAAATTGCTAATTTCTGATGCATCTATACTATACAAGCGTCTGAAAGCGTCTTCAAAATCTTCGGTTGCTGTGAAATCAGGATGTGTTATCACATTTTCCCAGTTGTCTGCTATACTCAGGTCTGTTGTCAGGTCGCCTGTGTATATTTCTGCACCTGTTAAGCTGCCTGATGTTGATGCTTCGTTTAATACAACTGATGTCAGATTATCGAAATCATAGAGAGAATCATTTAGGCTGGATGTATCCTGGGTTAGCATAGCGCCGACAGTTCTTGCTCCAAAAAGTCCAATAAGACCAGCAAAATAAACCCTTTTTGGATTATCCAGAGCTTTTATCTTCAGGTTTTCTGCTGAACTTCTTGGAACATCTATTACAGTTGAAGCTGTATCTTTTACAGTAGAATATACATTCTGCAATTTTTTAGCATAAGTTGTAGAATCTTCTTTTTTAGCACTGACCGGCTCAATACCAAGGATTGAGTCGTAGACTGTCCTGAATGTTTCATTCTGATCTTCTATGTCTGCTTTAAGTTTGGCGCAGAGTTTTTTCTGTTTGCCTTTCTTTAAGAATGATATGTTTTCGAGCTTTTCCATTGCACCTAGATATGTTGTTATCAAAGCTTCATGTTCATTAGGATTATAGATATCATTTGCTTTGTAACCGCTTTCTATGATATCCTTTATACCATAACAAATAGCATCAAATTCCTGAGGCTTTGCATTGTGCCCCGTAATTTTATCTTTAATGTTTTTCATAAAACTCATCATAATCTCGCCCCAATTTATTACTTGTGAATTGTTCTGGTGTTTATTCGTATTTTTTATATTTTCTCAAATAGCTATTATATATATAATGCATGTATAATTTTATAAGTTTTATCTCCTATTTAGGAGTAATTAAGAGTAGTTAAATCTAAATGATTTTACAGAAAAAGACTTTTATTCTTTTTTTATATGAATTTGAATAATATATAAGTTATGAAAGAAGCGATGTTCTGGAAGCCTCTTGAAGAGATGGCTGTGCAGTGTCATCTATGCCCCCGGGAATGCAGGATTTCTGACAGGAAGAAAGGTGCCTGTAGAGTACGGAAGAATATAGGTGGGACTCTTTATTCGCTGAACTATGGCAAGATAGTGTCTACTGCGATTGATCCTATTGAAAAGAAGCCGCTCTTTCATTTCTTTCCGGGTTCTGAGATTCTTTCAATAGCCACTGTCGGCTGCAATTTTCATTGCAAATTCTGCCAGAATTGGGATATATCACAGCCTGATATCATATCCGGTGAAGAGATGACTCCGCAAGATGTTGTGGATATTGCAATTGATAGAGGCATTAAACTTATCGCTTATACATATACAGAGCCGACAATATTCTTTGAGTTCGCGTACGATACAGCAAAGCTTGCGCATAAGCATGGAATCAAGAATGTGTTTGTGACAAACGGGTATATTAATCCGGAACCATTGAAGAAGATAGCGCCGTATCTTGATGCTGCAAACATTGACCTGAAATCAATGAGCGATACTTTTTATCAGAAGCTTTGCGGCGTGAAAGGTGTCGGGCCTGTCCTTGAGACGATAAAACTGGCGCATAAACTGAATATACATATAGAGATTACAAACCTTCTTATTCCAGGTTGGAATACATCTGAGGCGCAGATAACTGAGCTTTGTAGATGGGTGGCAGATCTTGACAAGAAGATACCTCTTCATTTCTCAAGGTATTTTCCTGCCTATAAAATGTCTGTTGAACCGACGCCTATCAAGACACTTGAGATGGCATATAAGATCGGTAAGGCACAGGGTATTGAATATGTGTATCTGGGTAATGTTCAGGCGGGTAAGGAAAACACACACTGCCCGTCATGTAATGCCCTTATTATTGAAAGAGAGGCAGGAAAGAGAATTAAACAAAACTTAAATAAAGGTAAGTGCACAAAATGTGGCTATAACATATATGGTGCTGGCTTTTTATGAGAAATGTTATGCAGGTATTTATTGCAGCTGTTGTAACTGTTATTATCTTATTTCCATCGTCCTCTTTCTCTCTTGAAAACCATGCTTTTGATTCTTATTCTGTTTCTGTCAATCTTAAGGATGATGATGCACATTATGAGTATGATATTGTTGCTTTTTTTGATGAGGTTGAGACAATACACGAATTTCTTTTTACGACAGATGCAAGGAATGTAAAGGTTTCTTTGAATGATGTGCCTGTCTATTGCGATGTATCTTATACTGTCGGAAGTTCAATAGCATCCTGCGACATGTCTGAAGTGCTATATGGCAGGAATTATATCAGTGTATCATATAGCAGCAGGTATCCTCTGTTTGATATTGAAGATATGGTGATGTTTCATGACTCTTTTTCTTTTGGAGGGGATGCTATATCATCCAGGCTTTCAGTCAAGCTTCCTATGGGTTATGTGCTTCCGGAAAAATCGGACTATTTCATCACGCCTACTCCAGACAGCATGTATTCTGATGGCCGAAGACATATTCTTGTGTGGGAATATGAGAATGTCTCTGATTTTGAAGTGTCTGTGATATTTGAGCGATCGTCAGGTGGTGCATGGCAGTCTTTGCCTATTTTCTTTCTGTCTTTTCTGATACTTTTATTCCTGGCGTATAATACGAGATTGTATCTTGGCAAGAAAAAGAAAGAGAAAATAAAACGCATTGTCTATTCGCATCTTCTTGAGAGCGAGGCTGCTGTTGTTGATGCTCTTGAAGCTAATATGGGGGTGCTGAAACAGAAAGAGCTTTTGGATATAACAAGCTTTTCCAAAGCTAAATTGAGCCGTGTCATATCAAATCTTGAATCGCGCGGCATTGTTGAGAAGAAGCAATGGGGCAACAGCAACAAAATATCTCTTGTGAAGGAAAAG
>JAGLUQ010000059.1 GCA_023134675.1 Candidatus Aenigmatarchaeota archaeon
CATTCTTATGCCATGCCTGATGCACATCAGGGATACGGTTTCTCTATAGGCGGTGTTGCTGCATTTTCTGTGGATGATGGCGTCATCAGCCCGGGCGGTGTCGGTTATGATATAAACTGCGGTGTGCGTCTTATAAGGACTGATCTTAAGAAAGAGGATTTTGATAAGAGGAAGGTGGACCTTCTCAACGAGGTTGTGAAAAATGTGCCTGCCGGTCTTGGTAAAAATGCCAAGCTTAAATTTTCTAGGGATGAATTGTCTGAAGTTATGTCCAAAGGTGTAAGATGGGCTTTTGATAACGGTTATGCGTGGAAGGATGATGCTTTGCGGATTGAAGAGGACGGGTGCATGAAGAGCGCTGATATTAGTAATGTATCTGATAACGCTTTCAAGAGAGGTATGCCGCAGATAGGGAGCCTTGGTTCAGGCAATCATTTTTTAGAGATACAGTCTGTTGATGAAATCTTTGATGCGGCTACTGCAAAGGTGTTCGGCTTTACAGAGCCGGGGCAGGTTGTTGTGATGGTGCATTCCGGTTCCCGTGGTCTGGGGCATCAGGTCGCTTCTGATTATCTTCGTCTGATGGAAAAGAAGTATGGCATTGCCGGCCTTCCTGACAGGGAGCTTATCAATGCGCCTTTTTCAAGTGATATGGGCCAGCAGTATTATTCTGCGATGAGCGCTGCCGCTAACTATGCATGGGTCAACAGGCAGATGATGGCGTACTGGGTGCGTGAGAGTTTCGCTAAAGTGTTTGATTCTGATGCTAAGGATCTGGGGATGGATATCGTATATGATGTTGCGCATAATATTGCAAAGAGAGAGACGCATACAGTTGACGGTAAGAAGATGGATGTTGTTGTGCACAGAAAAGGCGCTACCAGGTCATTTGCACCCGGGCGAGTTGAGATTCCTGAGATTTACAGGGCTGTCGGTCAGCCTGTATTGATTCCCGGTTCTATGGGGACTTCGTCTTATATTCTTGCCGGGACTGAGAAGGCGATGGAGATATCTTTTGGATCTACTGCGCACGGTGCCGGTCGTGTCATGAGCAGGTTTGCTGCAATCAAAAAATTCCGCGGTGAGGCTGTCAAGAAAGAGCTTGAGGCGAAAGGTATATCTGTGCGTGCGGCAAGCTGGAAAGGGATATCTGAGGAAGCTCCTGGTGTGTATAAGGATGTGGATGAGGTTGTCCGTGTGAGTGATGTGGCAGGGATTGGGAAACTTGTTGCAAAGGTTCGGCCTATGGGTGTTTTGAAAGGGTGAGGGTTTTGTTTTTTTCCTTTTCAGGTTTAAGAGGTGATTAAATTATGAGTGAGATTAGAATTGATATTGGCACTAAATATTCAAAAAATGGCACTAAATATTCAAAAAAATTTGAAGAACAGGTAGCTAAACTTGATGATTCTGAACTTAAGACTTTCTATGATGAATTATTTGAGCAAGCAAAAGCATCTAAATCTCATAAAGATATTTTGGATGCTTTAGAAAAAATGAAATATATCAATAAATATCTTGATTCTTGTCTATCTGAAGAGAAAAAATATTATTGTAAAAAGGGGACTAAATCTATTATTGATGATTAGATGCAAAAAAAAAGATTAGTTTTTTATCTGCTAAAAAAATATTGTATTATTGAGGCTTGAAAATTGTACTTAAGTGCGATATGTTTTTTTATCCCAGTTTCTTTAAGAAATCAACACAACCGAGATAATTTCTTGCAAATGTTCGGTCTATGGGTGTTTTGAAAGGGTGATATTTTATTTATAAAAGATATAGATAATAATTATTCTGTGTGGTCTATATGAGTATAAAAGATATCTATTTTATAACAGGCAACAATAACAAGTTCCGGGAAGTCAGTTCAATTCTGGATATTTCTGTCAAGCAACTTGATATTGATTTACCAGAAATTCAGGAGATTGATGCTAAAGAAGTTATAAAAGCGAAGCTTCTTGAAGCTTTTCGACATAAGGATGGTGAGTTTATTGTGGAAGACACATCATTGTATCTTGATTGCCTCAATGGTCTTCCAGGTCCGCTAATCAAATGGTTTATGAAGACAATAGGAAATGATGGCCTGTTTGATATTGCTCAGAAGTTTGGAAATTATAGTGCGGAAGCAAAGACTTTTGTAGGTTATGCAAAAAGCCCAAAGGAAATATACTTTTTTGAGGGTTCTGTTAAAGGGAGTACTGTATCACCTAAGGGCAGTTCCGGTTTTGGTTGGGATCCTGTTTTTAAGCCAGACGGGTTCTCAAAGACTTTTTCAGAATTAAGTCCGGATGAGAAAAATTCATTAAGCATGAGGCGTATGGCATTGAATAAGCTGAAGAATTTTATGGATGAAAAAAAATCATGAATTCAGGAGAGTCTCCAGATTTGACTGTTTCTCTTTTATGATATCAAGAAGCCTTAAAGGGTTTGCTGCTGTAAATTGTTTCTTGTTGTCTCTTATTGTATAGCTTATAAGCCCTTTGTCAAGAAGCTTATCCAGTATCTCGTATATACTTTTTCTTGAGACTTTTGCGTTTATTATAAGTTGAGCTATTGATGCGTACTTTGCTCTAAGCAATGCTATGTAGACATCGGTCTCTTTTGGCGTAATCCCAGCTCTTCAAGCATTCTTGTGTCTATGCTTTTGTTTTGGATTCAGGAGTTTACATATGTTGCTATTTTGTGTCATGGTTGTATGACACATAGGTTGATATATATCCAAACTCATATACTATTTATGAGTAATGACACATAATATGTGGATGCTCACTAAAAATTGAGGTGATTTGAGATGAGTGGAAAAAAAATTATTGAAGGGGATGCCGGAGATTATGTCGGTCAAAAGATGAAAGATGGTGAGATAACTGTTAAAGGCAATGCTGGACGTTATGCCGGCGATGATATGAAAGATGGTAAGATAACTATTGAAGGTAATGCTGGATCTAATCTCGGTTTTGCTATGAAAAATGGTGAGATAACTGTTGAAGGTAATGCTGAATCTGGTGTTGGTTGTTTTATGAAAAACGGTAAGATAACTGTTGAAGGCAATGCTGAATATGGTCTTGGTAATTCGTTGATAGGTGGTAAGATAACTGTTGAAGGTAATGCTAAAGATCATGTCGGTCATGGTATGATGAATGGTGAGATAACTGTTGAAGGTAATGCTGGACATCATGTTGGCTATGATATGAAAGACGGTGAGATAACTGTTGAAGGTGATGCTGGATGTTCTATTGGCTCTTCGATGAAAGATGGTAAGATAACTGTTGGAGGCAATGCTGAATCTGGTGTTGGTTATTGGATGGAAAACGGTGATATAATTGTTAAAGGTAATGCTGGAGATAATGTCGGTCAAAAGATGGAAGATGGTAAGATTACTGTTAATGGCAATGCTGGAGGTTATGTCGCTTCAAGTTCAACTGGCGGACAAATCTATCTTGGCGGTGATTTTGAGAACATTGCAAAGAATGCATATGCAGAGATAATTTGGGATGATCGTGTAGTTGGTGCTTCGGAATATGCAGCAAAGAAAACTGAGTTTGATGAATTTTTGAGCATTAAGCTTAAAGAGATTGAAACTATGAAAACTATGTATAGATCGTTTATTGAAGAGTAAGAGGGTTTTTGGCGGCTTTAAAGCCGCCTTATTCTTTTTTATTCCAACCTCTCCAAAAACTCAAGCACTTTGGGATAATTTTTTGCATAGGTTTGGTTTATGGGTGTTTTGAAAGGGTTAGGGTTTTTTTCTTAGATTTTTTATTTTTACTTATGTAATATTCGATAGTTATAGATAGTTGTTATAGTATGGTAGTTATTAATAGAAAGCTTTATAAACATTAAGTGATAATATATAGATAACTACTTATGTGTAGTTTATATTTTAATTGGTGTGTTGATATATATGGTTATGACATTAAATGAAGATACTGTAGATGCGTATACTGCTATGTTAAATGAGTGGGCATACGGTCTTGTTGAAAAAATGGAAAATATTCCTAAATTATATGCAGAGATTACATATAAAGTTGCTGAAATTGATGCAAAGTTGGTTTCTGTGGGGTATGGTCCTGAAGCTCAAGCTTTAAATGTTGAAAAAGATGAATTACTTTATGGTCAATTTCATCGTTTTAGTGCAAAAGAGTTTACTGAACTTGATAAATTAAGTGTTAAAGCTAGATATTTTCCACAAACATTTCTTGCAGTTTTAAAACAGTTTGGTGAGACTGGCGGACTTTTTGCTGTTAATTTAAGAAATGATGGCTTAATAGATAGTTTTACTAATCAATTGGATAATTTGGGTGAAATCGCAAAAAAGATTGATGAAGAAAAAATATCTAAATATCTTGAAAAAAATAAAGATATTCTTAAGTTAGAAGGTTCTATGGGATTACCTATGTTTGGGTTTGACCCTGCTAAATATGAATCTCTCTTGGCACAAAAGATGCAAGTTAAACAATGATTTTGACTATCTTTTTTTACTTCTTTTCTTTTTAGTCCTTCTTTTGTATGTTTATCCCAACTTCTCCAGAAAATCAAGCACTTTGGGATGTATTGAAGTAGTAAAATACTCCTGTACCTCTTTCGGGTCTATCCACTTCAGCTCTTCAAATCCTTTGTTTTCTGTCTCTTCAGTCTCGCTTTCCGTGCAGAAATAGATCGATATTATCTTCCTGTTTTCAGGGTAGGTCTTGGCGTGGACAATCTGTTTTATATCTACATCAAGGCCTGTCTTGTCTTTTACTGTATTTTTTAGAGACTCTTCAAGATCCTCGTCTTTTGCCTTTCCGCCGATAAAGGTCCAGCTAAGTTGTTCTATATTCGGGTCGTCTTTTCTCAGGCCTATAAGTATCTTTTTAGTCTTTGTATTGTAGACTATGGCCTGCAGGGTGACAAGGAACTGGCCGTCTGAGAGATTTTCAAGACTCATGTATTTATTTGGATATCTAATCTTAAAAACATATGGGATGAAATATATCAATGCCAAAGAGATAAATAAGTTTTCAGGCATATATTTCCATAGATTTTTCTTTCAAAAGGTGTTGAGATGCAGGACAAGGATATAAAGGAACTGAACAGGAAAGCGCAGGACTGTGCCAAGGACATAGACATGTTGGTGTCTGAGATGAAGAAAGTCATTGTCGGGCAGTCCGGTGTTGTTGACAGGATAATGATATCGCTTATCGCTGACGGGCATATACTTCTTGAAGGGCTTCCAGGTCTTGCGAAGACTCTTATGATAAAGACACTTTCAGATACAGTTGATGCCAGTTTCAGGAGGATACAGTTCACGCCTGATCTTCTGCCTGCTGATATTGTGGGCACCAAGATCTACAACCAGAACAGCGGTACATTCTCCACGAAGAAAGGTCCTATATTTGCTAATTTTATACTGGCTGATGAGATAAACAGGGCACCTCCCAAGGTGCAGTCTGCTCTTCTTGAAGCTATGCAGGAAAGGCAGGTGACTATTTCCGGTGAGACATATCCTCTTATGAAGCCTTTCTTAGTCCTTGCCACCCAGAACCCGCTTGAGACACAGGGTACTTATTCTCTTCCTGAGGCGCAGGTTGACAGGTTTATGTTCAAGGTGACTGTGGACTATCCTGATGAGAAGCAGGAGAAAGAGATTATCGCAAGGATGACTGGCGCTTCCGTGCCTGAAGCTAAGACTGTCATAAAGTCTTCCAAAATACTTGATATGCAGAAGCTGTGCCATAAGATATATCTGGATGATAAGGTGAGCGACTTTATAGTAGATATTGTCTTTGCTACCAGGAATCCTGAGAAATACGGGCTTGATATCGGAAACCTTATTGAATATGGCGCTTCTCCGAGAGCTTCTATCTGGCTGACGCTTGGCGCGAAGGCGCATGCGCTTCTTCAGGGAAGAGGCTATGTGATACCTGAGGATGTGAAAGAGATAGCTTCTGACGTGCTGAGGCACAGGATAATATTGACATATGAGGCGGAGGCTGAAGGAGTTTCTGTCGATAGCCTGATTGACAGGATACTTGCTACTGTCAAGGTGCCTTGATTATGGTTTTTTTGATGGCATCTATGTTATGATTCTAGTATCTATCTGGTGTATTTATGGATATGAACAATGAAACTGAAGACCGGCAGGCAAAGGATATTCTTAAGGCTGTCAGAAACATTGAGCTTAAATGCCTGAAGCTTTCGGACAGCAGGATGCATGGCTCTTACCTTTCAGTCTTTAAGGGGCGAGGCCTTGAGTTTACAGAGATACGGGAATACATGTCCGGGGACGATGTCAGGGCGATTGATTGGAATGTTACTGCCAGGATGGGATATCCTCATATAAAGGAGTTTGTCGAGGAGAGGGACATCTGCGTCTATCTTCTGGTCGATGTTTCCGGTTCATTTGATTTCGGTACACAGAAAGCTATTAAGAGAGAGGTGGCTGCCGAGCTTTGTGCATCTGTCGCATACAGCGCGCTTAAGAACAATGATCTTGTGGGTATGGTGCTATTCTCTGACAGGGTCGAGAAGTTCA
>JAGLUQ010000006.1 GCA_023134675.1 Candidatus Aenigmatarchaeota archaeon
CTATGGAGAATTCGGCGTTTTTTATGTTGTTGTCTTTTGCTGTCTTTTCTGCTGTCTTTATAGCTGACGGGTTCAGGTCGTTTATACATACTTTTTCTATTTTTTTGCATTCTTTTGCCATTCTTAATGCTCTTATGCCTGAGGATGATAGGGCGTCTGCTGCTGTGATCTTTCTTTTTGCCATCTTTTCAAAGACTTTCATCGCTAAGATAGATATGTCGCGGTTGAGCTGCATTTTCGGGTTGTAGAAGACTGTGTCTTTCTTTTTTATTTCTCCTTTCTGGATTTCTATGTCTATCTTTCCTTCGGTAATCTTATTCATATGATGTGTCTTAAAGGTGTTTAATTTCTTAAAGTTATGTGTGAGTTTTGAGAATATAACCAATATTTGTCACAAAAAACTTTTTTTATGTAAAATGTTGTTAAATGACTTTTCTTGTATTTGAAACAAATATTTATAAAGTTTATATTACTGATGTATGGTAACATAAGTTTTAAGGTGTTTAGTATGGATGAAGAAAAAAATATTATAACTTCAATTCCTGATGATGTTTTAAAAAACCTTGTAAAAAAGGTAATGATGAATCGGGTTTCGTCTGCTGATTTTTATCGTGATGAAGGCATTGATATGGAGTATGTTCATCCTTTAAAAGAATTTAGATTTAATTATTTTACTGGTGAAAAAGTTGATGATTCTGAAACTATAAAACAGATTGAAGAGTATTATAAGAAATGTGGTGCTAATGCTGTGCCTTTTATCTTTATGTTTGATGACCAGGCTTCTGTCTATACTCTTGATGAGATGTATTTTAAACTATATAAAAAGAATATTGATATCTCTGAAGTTCCCGAAAGTCGGCTTGATGAAGTTGTAGAATATCATTTGAATTTCTTATTATTTTATAATCATATTGCTGAACTGATGAGTGAAGCTATTAGGGAGAATCCAGATAAGTTTATTGAAAATTGTGAGAATAAAGTTTATGATTTTGATAGATTTAAGCCACATAATTATGATAATTATGACCCTTTAGATCAGAAAAGATATGATAACTTACTGTGTGAGTGTTCTGATTATAGTAATCCGGAAGTTTTTGCACAATTATTGGGAAATATCTATGATATATCCAAGAAAAAAGCTGAGATAATATATAATGACTGGATGATGAGGGAAAGTAAAGTAGAATTAGATAATCAGGCAAAAATTGACAGGATTTTAGATTTTCTTCCAGATACGAGCTAAATTTGTTCAGTCTTTAAGCACAATTTTCTGCAGAATTGATAATATTTCTTAAAGTTAACTGAAAAAAGATAAGATATGCCTAAAAAACCAGAACTTCTAGTCCCTATCAAGAACCTTGCCGGGCTTAAGGCCTGTGGGGATTATGCTGATGCTGTCTATTTCTCATGCGGCAAGCTGAATATGAGGGCGAGAAACAATGGCATAGACCTGAGGAATATTGAGAGCGTTGTAAGGAAAGTCCATGAGAAAGGGATTAAGGCGTATCTTACCCTTAATTCTATTATCTATAATAATGATATTAAGGTGGCTGAAAGTATTGTCCGGAAGGCGAAAGTTTCTGGGGTTGATGCTATCATAACATGGGATCCTGCCGTGATTGCTCTGTGCAAGGAGAATAAGGTACTGTTTCATGTTTCCACCCAGGCGAACATTTCCAACTGGAAGACTGCTGAATTCTATAAGGATATGGGCGCTTCAAGAATAATTCTTGCCCGTGAGATGAATCTTAAGCATATTGCTGAGATCAAAAAAAAGGTTGATGTCGAGGTTGAGACTTTTGTGCATGGCGCTATGTGCGTGTCAGTTTCGGGGCGATGTTATTTATCTTCTTATCTTTATGGCATGAGTGCAAACTGCGGTGCGTGCGCACAGCCGTGCAGGAAGGAATGGATGCTTGTAGATGTTGAGAAGAATAAGATAGTCTGCGACGGCAAGTTCTTGATGAGCGCTAAGGATCTTTGCATGATAGAGCATATACCTGAGCTTGTCAAGGCAGGGATTGACTCTTTCAAGATTGAGGGGAGATTACGTGATGAGAGGTATGTGGAGACTGTATCTCGTTGTTATCGGGAAGCTATTGATTCTTACTTTGAAGGTAGTTATACTAAGGACAAGATTGTGAAGTGGAAAGATGAGTTATCTAAAGTGTATAATCGCGGGTTTTCAACAGGATTCTATTTTGCAAAGCCGACTAAAGACGGGTTCAACTATGATGACAGCGATAATGTTGCCAAAGAGAAGAGGCGCGCTGTCGGTGTGGTGAAGAATTATTATGCCAAATTAGGGGTTGCTGTTGTCGCTCTTCAGACTTCGGGGCTTAAGGTAGGCGATAAACTGATGATTGCAGGCAAGACCACTTATTTTAAGCAGGATGCTGAGTCTATCTTTGTTGATGAGGTAAAGGTTGATAAGGCGAAGAAAGGGTCATTGATTGGCTTAAAAGTTGATGAAAGAGTGCGCGAGAATGATGTTGTTTACAGGGTTGTTGGTGTTTGAATTGTTATGTTAAGAGATTTTAATTACTTATTAAACATAACAATTATATAAATTTATAAAGCTTTTTGATTAATTCTAGATATGATTATAAATATAATTATAATGGTATATTGAAATAATTATAAGGGTATAATAAGATGACACTTGAGATTGATTCTGAAAAAATTGATAATATATTGCAGACCTTATCTTCAAGAGACTATGAGACTCTTTTTCCTTGTCTGGAAGAAGGAACCAAGTCTGCAAGATATATTAATCAACAGTTTCATTTTCCTTTTTTAGAAGAACCACCTATATTGACTTTTTTAAAAAAATTATATGTTCCTAGAAATATAGATGATGATAGCAGGAAATATGTTGCTGACAAAATTCTTTCAATAGATTATGATCAATCAATAGTTAATTCAGAAATGTTATTTGCGAAGAAAGCTGAAGATGATGTGCGATTTAGAGATTTGGCAGAAAAATCTATTGATCATCATGTTTCACATGATTTTTATCGTCACTTGAAATATGTCATTATAAAATGGGAGGATCCTGAATTAGCAGATTATGCTATTGAAAAAATGACTTCTGAGCTATCAGGAGATGAGAAAAATTTAGAAGATATGTTAGAATGCTGTGAGGATATTGCACAAGCATTTGGAACAGAATTAGATAATGTAATGGTTAAAGAAGAGGCAGAACCGGCAAGATTAAGATTTTATACAAATGTTATAAAACCGATTGTTTTGCTTGTACTGGAGAAATTTGTGGATCAGAATAAACATGATGATGATTCTTTCGTACCTGACTTAAATATATTTGGGATAGAATCAAGAGATGGTTGGTATATGGCGCAAGAAAGGTATTATGATATTGTTTCTCCTGCAAGAATGCAAAGAAAAATTTGCGAAAAAGCGGATCCTTCAATTATTTTACAAAGTTTCGAACATTATATTAATTATTCAGGTGATAAACGAACAATCTTAAGAAATATGAGGATTGATTATCTTGCAAGTATCGGAGAATACAAAGATGCTAGTAAATTTGCATTAGAGTTAGTAGGTTTAGATATGACGTCATATTTTTCTGAATTTTTTAAAACTTCTGAATATTATTTTGATTTATCTCAGACATATTTAGCTATGCAAAATTCGGTTGATGCTGTTAAAGTTTTTGCTGTTAAATAATTGTCATTTTTTTGGTTTATTTCTCTTATAACTTATAGAACCTGACTGTTGTTTTTTTGTCTTTTATTTTTAATATACAGCACTGTCCGTCATGGCCGTAGCCGCAGTTTGCTATAATTGTCTTTTTTAACATCTCTTTGCCCTGGTTCTCGTGCATGTGGCCGCAGATGTTTATCGCAGGCTGATATTTTTCGATGAATGCGCGGTATGTGTCATCACCTACATGCTTTCCGTGCATAGGCGAGGATTTCATATCTACAAGGTCCATTTTCATGTTGAACGGGACATCATGGGTCATAAAGATTGTCATCTTTCTGTCTTTCATGTTTTTGAAAAGGCTTTCAAGCTCTTTTATGTACTGCTTCTTATGCGCGGCGTATTTGAGTGATATCTTGCTGTCTTTCTTTGTCTTTGACTTTACCCCCCTGTAGCCGCCGTGGGTTATTATGGCTATGTCATCCACTTCGATGAAGGACCTGTCAAGAAGCAGGATATTTTCAAACTTAAGTATGATATTTTCAATGCCGAACTTTTGGAGATTATACGGTGCAAGACTTCCGGTGCAGTGTTCTGCGTTTCCTTCTATAAGGATAACGGGTGCATCAAGGCGGTTAAGCTTTGACAGCATCTTCTCTGCGCTTTCTGCTGAGCTTTTAAGGATTTTTTTGTATTTTTTTCCCCCGACTAGATCTTCTATTGTCTTTTTCTGCTTATGGAGAATATCCCAGTTATCAAACTGAAGCTTCCTGAATGTGTCTGACTCAGTTATGTCGCCTGCTACAAGGATGAGATCCGGCTTTTCTTCTTTGGCAAAAGAATAGAGTCTGTTTGGGAATTTGCCGTGCAGGTCTGAGATGCAGAGGATTTTCATAAAGATAATTTGGATGCCAGGTTTTTATATTTTGCAGGAAAAGAATCAGAACACAATCCCGCCATATCCGACAATTATGTCCTTGCTCTTTGAGACTTCATAGCTTGTAGAGTAGTCTATGATCTCGCCGGAATCAACCTTTCTTTTCATTACCATGATAAGGACAGCTATAGGATATGATCCGCATGCTGTTGTCTCCTTTGCTTTGTTGAGTGTCTGCAGCTCGTCCAGTTCGGCTATTTTTTCCATTATTGCTGTATCTGTCTTTTCCATCCATTCAAGCTCGTCTTTTTCAACCGGCACAAAGCTGTAGCCTTTGCCGAAATGGGTCAGGTCGGAGCTTGCGATGACAAGGACTTTTTTGCCTTCAATTGCATTGCTTATCGTATCTGCGACTTCTTTCAGCTTATTAAGATTGATGTCTTTATGTGGTATGATTATTGGAACAAATTTGAAATTTTTGAGGATGTGCTGGAGAAATGGCAGCTGAACCTCTATTGAATGCTCGTACATGTGGGCGTCTTCGTCTTCTATGATTATGTCTGATCCTGATATTATCTTCTCTGCAAGCTCCTTGTCTACTTTTACATCGCCCAGAGGAGTCTTCCAGTCTTCTGTGCTTACAGATACAGTCTCGGCCATGCCTGTATGATCCGGACCGAGTATTATTAATGAATCATACTTTTTTGATATCTGGGCGTAGACCTTTGCTGCAGTCTTTCCGCTGTAAAGGTATCCTGCATGAGGTACGACAAGGCCTATAACATCTCTTTTGACAGTCTTTTTTTGTCCTGTGAAAAGCTTTTCGAGCATAAGGTCTAGAATCTTTGCGTTTCCGGGATAGAATCCTTCGGCAACAGGCTCTCTGACCATGATATCTATTGCTGTTCTTGTGCTTATATTATTTTTGTGGTCACAAGCCTGAAATCAGACAGCAAAAGATATATATCACCCATATCCAATATCTCTTATGCAGAGTGATAATAATAACCATCATATCTCAAAGATATCATCTGTTGTAAATGGTGCATTACACAGGTCACCAGTACAGCAGGGATTGCCAAAGCCAAAGCTTACCTTTGGCCAGAGGGCTGCAGACAGGCTTACTACGTTCTGTGGAAGCTGGAGATTTCTGATTTTCCTTTTTGTTTTCATAGCTATATGGATGGGGTTCAATCTTTACGCTTATTTTTATTCATGGGATCCATATCCTTTCATATTGCTTAATTTTGTATTGTCCTGTCTTGCAGCAGTACAGGCGCCAATCATATTGATGAGCCAGAACAGGACTTCTGAACGTGACCATAACAAGGCAGAAAGGGATTATGCTGTGAACAGGAAAGCTGAGCGCGAGATTGAGAATATGCAGCAGGATCTTGATGAGATAAAGAAGCTTGTAAAGGATAATCATCTGCTTGATAAGGTGCATGTCGGGGCTTCTTGATTCAGTATCATTAAAATTCAATCAATCATTTTTGTATATCTCTTTTAAATTAGCGAACCAACCGTTAATATCGGTATTATATATTTCAGTATCATTTTTTTTCAGATGCAGATTCAATGAATACTTTGAATCTTTCATGCTTAATGTCATTGTACTGACAGGTCCATGACCTTTGTCATAATGCTGATTTGAATGTTTTGAGGTGAGCCATATATCGCCGTATTCTATAACATATCCTTTATTTAAGAGTTCATCATAAAAAGCTTGTCCAAAGGATTTAAAACCATCTTCGGCAGGAATTCCTATTTCAATATGCACTGTGTGGGGTTTACCTCCGGATAATTGTTGTTCAATTGTACTTTCTATAATTTTTAGATATGATTTTTCGTCATCATATTTTAAGCGAGATACATTATTTTCAATATCTATTGAACCTGGAATAAATATTTTAAGATCATTATCATATTCTACTTCTGTCTTTGAGAATGGTATTGTATCATTTTTTTCGCACTGCTTAAGATACTTTTTTATCATGTTTTTTTCCATATTACAATCAGGTATGTCTTGAGGCACAACCCTGAACCTAGCATACTGCGGACTGAGAGGAAGAGTAATTAATATATGTTTGAAAAATTTTTCATCTTCAGTCTCTATATTTCTTTCTTCAATCAACGTAGGTTCTGGCATATTATCACATCTGTTCGAAAAATATTTTTACAACTTTCAAATACTTATAATATTAATATATTTTTAAATTTTATAAATATAGAGGATTAGGGATGATTCCTTCAAAAAAAGCATATATATAAATCTATTTCTGACAATATTTGCTTATGCTTGTGAATTTTGGTACAATAAGAACATTCATATTTGATATAAACGGTACTGTCATGCAGTGGAACAGTCTTAATCCGTATATGGATAAGCTTATCTCTACTCTTAAGAAAAGGAACAAGAAAGTCTACTATGTCACTGACAACTGCGTGCTGACAAGGGCACAGATGGCTGAGAAGCTGACAAAGCTCGGGCTGAAGACGCAGGAAAAAGATATAATATCCTCTGGATATGTCGCTGCCGACTATTTTGAGTCTAAAGGCATCGATAAGGTCTATGTCGCAGGAGAACGCGGTCTTGTATCTGAGCTTGGCGAAAAAGGTATAAGGGTCTCTGAGGATGCTGATCATGTCATACTTTCAATTGACAGGAACTTCAATTATATGAAACTCAAGAAGATAGGGGATCTTGCAGAGAAAGGTGCAAAGCTCTATATGACAGGCATGAACCGCAACTGGTATATAGATGATGAGGTGTATCCTGCCGAGATGCCGATCATAGATTCTGTAAAGAAGTTTACAGGCAAGGATATTATGCTTTTAGGCATGCCTTCCTCTGAGATGAAAGCAAAGCTTCTGGAAGACATCTTTCTTTTCCCTGAAGATACTCTTCTTATCGGGGACAGCATATCTACAAACATAAAGTTTGGCAATTCGTGCGGTTTCAGGACAGGGCTTGTGCTTACTGGAGAATCTTCTGAGAATGACCTTGCCGGCCTTTCAGCTGAAGAGAAGCCGACCGTTGTCATAAGGGATTTGAGGAATATTATTAAGAATCTTTGATTTTTTGATTATATCCAGTACTTCTTTCTTCTGGTATTATTGTATATTTCAATTTCTGGCATCAGGGTCTGGCTGAGTGCGATAAGTGTCCTGTATGCAATCTTTTCGTCATCAGTGTTAATCCTGAATTCTGTACCACTGAGATTTCTGATGATTTTAACTTCCTGGTTATATGTATTACTGTAATCTTTAAAAGAAACATTTAGTATGTATTCTGCCTGTTTTGATAATTTATTAACAGTGGGTTTACCAAATACATTTTTGACTCTTGTTTTTGGAAGTGTGTTCATCATCCTTGCAATTATCTTTGCATTATCATCATATCTGGAAGTAAATACAGTTTCCTGCTTGGGTGGTATTGATTTTATACTTATCACTTCATCAACTTCTCCAAAAAGAATTGCATTCCATGGCTCTTCTTTGTAGTATGTCATTTTTTTAAGAAGCTTGATAACATCGTCTGCTTTAAATTTCTTGTTTCCTTTTATCTCTGCATATAGTCTATTAAAGTGGGTATTTTCTTCTTTTATTTTAAGGATATATTCATTATCTTTTGTAAAATCAGTCAATGCAGTATCTATCAGGATATCTTCTTTATCTTCCGGTATCTTGACAATCAGCCTGTCTCCGTCAACGGAAATCAGGTAATGCTCAGAAGATTTAAAATCAAATACATATCTGTTATCTTTATTGGATATTCTATTTTCTATGATTTGTTTCATAAGACTTTCGTCTTTAATCAGTGTATTTTTGAGTTGATAAGGTGACTGTTCAATATAATCCCTCTCAAAAATTTCTTTTAACGTTTCAGTAAGCTTCTGTATTTCTTTTTCAATATCTTTTTCAGGAAACCTGTAATAATATTCAATAATTTCTTCATGTTCTGATATTCTACTTGGAATCTCATTTCCATTGTTTAGATGCTTTTGTATTATACTACCAATATAGCCCTCTTCATCCCTTTCAAAGTCAAATACTAGTTCACAACAATCCTCTTCCTTTTTGAAAGACATTATGCAGGAGAGATCACTATAATTTATTTTAGTATAATCAATTATGTAATATAAAGCTTCAATATCACAAGCCTTTAGATCCAGCTCTCCGGTATAAATATCTCTTAGAAACTTGTTTTTGTTCATGACTTTTCTTTTTGGGAATAAATTTATTAATTTGTGTGTTTTTGCTTTTATGAAGTGATTAAATAACTATTTAAAATTTAATGTATATTTAATCTTGATGATTTTTATGAATAATGAAGAATTAGCAGCTTTAAGTGCGATTATGTCTAATGCTGTAACAACAGCAATTCCTAATTATGAAAATGATGCAGAGAATCCATTTCTTTTTTTGACCACCATGGATGAATTCAGAACATATAACGGCAAGACTCTCAGGCAGATTACAAGACCAGATGAATGCTTTTCCAATCCTGTTGATGACAGAGTCTCAAACAGAAAATTAAGATTTGAAAATGTTGGTGATGAAGAATATCTTGTAGTTGATTATATGTTTAACCCGACAGAAAGGCATATGGCTTTTGTTGTGGGTTCTCTTAAAGAACTTTCTATGGGTACGATGATATATCCTGTCTTAAATAAAGATGCTGAGATTACAGATAAGATTACTAAGATTTTGCAGGCGGAACAGGGTTATGGCTATGTGATATTCAGTCCGGTTCCTGATTATGTGAAGAATGATATATATGATTCCAGGATCATGGGCTTAAATAATATAGTTGGGAGAACAAGCTCTTAGACAAAAAAGTGTATAATTTAATATAAATTTGTTACTTTCATTTACAGTTTATTTTTAATAACATTTACATAATATTTTATATACTTTCAAGCCGAAAATGAGTTCAGGTGATTATAATTACAGCTTTCAAAAGAACCCTTGTGACATCCGCGCTTCCATACGTCAATAATGTTCCGCATCTGGGTAATATAGTATGCACTCTGCGCTCTGATATATATTCCAGATATCTTAAGCTTCAGGGAAAAGAGACAATTTTTATCTGCGGCACTGACGAGTCAGGCACAAGGACAGAGATCGAGGCGCAGAAAAGGAAGCTGACACCTGATAAATATTGTAAGATTATGCATGATACTATACTTAAAAAGTTCAACTGGCTTGAGATAGAATTTGATAATTTTGGCAGGACAAGCTCTGAGACCAACAAGAGGCTTACACAGGAGATATTTTCAGACCTTGAAAAGAAAGGATGGATTATCGAAAAAGAGATAACTCTTCTTTACTGCGCGCATGATGACAGGTATCTTCCTGACTCTTATGTTGAAGGCACATGCCCCCACTGCGGCGCTACTGATGCCAAAGGTGACCAGTGCGACAACTGCTCAAAATTCCTTGAGCCTGTGGAGCTTAAGAATCCTAAATGCAAGCTTTGCGGAAAGACGCCTGAGGTCCGGAAAGATATGCATCTTTTTCTTGACCTGACCAAGGCTGCTCCATTTCTCAAGAAATGGATAGAGTCCAAGAAAGAATGGAAAGGGATATCACGAAATCTTCCTCTTGCCTGGATAAAGGAAGGGCTTGAGCCAAGATGCATCAGCCGCAACCTTAAGTGGGGCACTAAGATTCCAAAGGAAGGATATGATGACAAGGTGTTTTATGTATGGTTTGATGCGCCTATAGGATATATCGCGTTTACCGAAGAGTTGATCAAGAAAGACTGGGAAAAATGGTGGCAGTCAAAAGATACAAGGATTGTCCATTTTCTTGGCAAGGATAATGTGCCGTTCCATACTATAATCTGGCCTGCAGAGCTTATGTCTAACAGCAAGTGGAACCTGCCTGATTATATATCATCAAATGAGTATCTTAATTATGAGGGGGAGCAGTTCTCAAAAAGCAGGAATGTGGGTATCTTTACATCAGACCTTGAAAAGACAGGGATTGAGCCATCCATATGGAGATTCTATATGTCTGCGACACTGCCAGAGCATAAGGACTATGATTTTGACTGGCAGGACCTGATGGACAAGACAAACAATGAG
This sequence comes from Candidatus Aenigmatarchaeota archaeon, assembly GCA_023134675.1. Lineage (GTDB taxonomy): Archaea > EX4484-52 > EX4484-52 > EX4484-52 > GLR71 > GLR71. The sequence continues at coordinate 10,636 of JAGLUQ010000006.1, forward strand.
CTTGTAGCTAATATAGGCAATTTCTTTTTCAGGACGCTTTCATTTGCTAAAAAGAATTTTGGTGATGTGCCTTCCGAAAATCTTAGTGCTGATGATAAGAAATCGCTTGAGAATGTTGAGAAGCTGAAGGGCAAGTATGCTGACAATATGGAAAATTTTAATCTCAAGGAAGCGCTGAAGAATGTTCTTGAGATATCAAACATTGCGAACCAGTATTTCCAGAAGAATGAGCCCTGGGTGCTTGTGAAGACTGACAAAGAAAGATGCGGGGCTGTTATCAATGTATGTCTTGGGCTTTCGTCTCTTCTTGGGAAGCTTCTTTATCCTTTCCTTCCTTCATCATCAGAAAGATTGTGGAAGCAGCTTGGTTTTACTGATGACATATCAAAAGGCGGTCTTGACTTTGCGCTAAAATCAGGGCAGAAGCTTGGCGAGCCTGAAATATTATTCAAGAAGATTGAGAAAGATGATGTTGAAAAATTCAAGATGGAGTTTTCAGGGAAAAATAAGAAAAAATAATGGTGATATTATGGCAAGTTATGAGGATTTCAGCAAGCTTGAGATAAGGGTAGGCACAGTGATTGATGTCAATGATCATCCTGATGCTGACAAGCTTTATGTTCTTACGGTGGATATCGGTACTGAGACAAGGCAGATTGTTGCCGGGATGAGAAAGTATTATACTCCAGATGAGATTAAAGGGAAGCAGATTGCTGTCATTGTTAATCTTGATCCTGCTGTAATCCGCGGTGTGGAGTCGCAGGGGATGCTTTTAGCTGCTGAGAAAGGCAAAAAGGTTGTTCTTTTGGGTGTTGATAAGAAGATTGATGATGGGGCAAGGGTTTGTTGAACAATGAATCATTCATGCAACTCTGAATGCAATTTTTCAATCAATTCATCTATTGAGACATTCATCATATTATAGAATTCGCCAAAGGTCTCATTAATGCTTTGGCAATGTTTTATTGAATTTTCTATAACTATTTTTGTTCCATCTTTCTTTGCAAATCTGACAATCTCTTCAGGGTCGTAAAAAGGGTTCTCCAGGCTGATTGGTCTGTCTCTGAAAGTATAATTTCTGCAATTTGATCCCACACATTCAATTTTGGATACATGATCAAAACCGTAATCGTAACCTGTTTCTTTTTTATGGTACTTTGATGCACTGCAGTTGATACAGCCTCTCATTTTAATGAAATATGGTATATCTTTCTGAATACTGTCCGGCATATAATCATCTTATGATTGCATTAAAATCCTTTTAAACTTTTCTGACCATCTAATTATTGGTATCCCGGATGTTTTACAAGATAACTGTTACAGGAGCTGTGCAGGGTGTGGGCTTTAGGCCTTTTGTCTTTCGCGAGGCGAAAAAGCGCGGGCTTAAAGGGTATGTGAGAAATACAAGTTCCGGCGTTGAGATAATTGTTGATGACAAGTCTTTTGTTTCTGTGTTACAGGATAAGAAGATGTTGCCACCGCTCGCACATATAGAGATTGTTGATATCGGCCAGTTTTATACTGACAGCTCGTTTTTTCCTGATTTTCAGATAATACCATCTAAATCCGGTGTGGGTTCTACTTTTATACTTCCTGATGTATCAATCTGCGAAGACTGCATCTCTGAGATTTCTGATTCAAAGAACAGGCGGAAGGGGTATTATTTTACTACATGCACAAATTGCGGTCCGCGGTTTTCCATGGTCCTGAGCACACCCTATGACAGGAGAACGACGACAATGTCAAAGTTTAATATGTGCGAGAAATGCGAAAAGGAGTATTCAGATCCGTCTGACAGGAGATTTCATGCACAGACAATAGCATGTCCTAAATGCGGGCCTGAACTGAATCTGTCTTACGGCGGCAAAATATCTGCAAGATCTGATGAGGCTGTAAAGAAGGTCTGTCAGGAGATAAAAAAGGGATATGTGGTTGCTGTAAAAGGCATAGGAGGATATCATCTCTGTTGCGATGCTGAAAATGATGATGCTGTCAGAAAGTTAAGGCAGGTAATCAGAAGACCTAACAAACCATTGGCAATAATGGTTAAAGGTATTGAGGATGCAGGTAGAATAGCTATTGTTGGCAAGGAGGAAAAGTCTGCACTCTTGTCAGGAAAGAGACCGATTGTTGTTTTAAACAAGAAAAAGAGGCAGTCTTACTCGCTCATATCGCCGCTTGGCAGTATTGGTATCATGCTTCCATATACTGCGCTTCATTATCTAATTTTAGATATATTGAAAAAACCTCTTGTGATGACATCATGCAATCTGCCTGGTGAGCCGATAAATATGAATTCACAATCTCTTAGCGGTCTTGAGCTTTCAAACCAGAGGGAAATATCTAATCCTGTTGATGACTCTGTGCTGAAATTTATCGGCGGGAAGCAGATATTTTTACGAAGGTCAAGAGGTTTTGCTCCTATGCCTATTGATGTTGATATTAAGGATGCGCCTGATATGATATCTTTCGGGTCGCAGGAATCCAATACAATTTCTATATATAAAGGCGGGAAAGTGTTTGTCTCGCAGCATATAGGAGATACGTCCCATGTGAATGTTATGGACGCTTTGAAAAAGACGGCCAATTTTTTCATAAAAGTAACCGGTGCGAAGCCTGTGAGTATTGCCTGTGATATGCATCCTGATTATTATACTGTTGCATGTGCGAAAGAATTTGCCCTGAAGATAGGTGCTGAACTTGTACCTGTACAGCATCATGTTGCGCATGCGTACTCTGTCGGTCTTGAGAACGGGCTTTCTTCTTTTGCTGCGATATCCTGCGACGGGTCAGGCTATGGTCAGGACGGGAATGTCTGGGGCGGTGAGGTTTTCCTTTTTAAAGATGGAAAAGATGCTGATGGTTCAAGAGTTGGCCATCTTGAGGAGCAGATGCTTGTCGGGGGCGAATCTGCTGTGAATGAGCCTAAAAAGATGCTTTTCGGCATATTGTCAAAGTTTCTTGATGATAAAGAGCTGAACAATCAGTTTGGAGGCAATTCAGCTATATGGAAAAGACAGATTGATGATGGTTTCAATGTTCAGAAGACGACAAGCACGGGGCGGGTTTTGGATGCCGCATCTTTTTTTCTGGGCTTTTGCGAAAAGAGGACATATACAGGCGAGCCTGCTATAGCTCTTGAGAGCGCTGTCAATGGTGCAAAGCCTTATGATATTGAGCCTTTGATTGGCAAAGGTCAGGTGAAAGTACTCAAGACAACGCCACTTTTTGAGTTTTTGTGGGATATGCGGGATAAGGATAAGAAAAGGCTTGCCGCAACTGTGCATGATTATCTTTCTCGCGGGCTTTTTTCTATTGCCGATTCTGCATCGCGCGGGTTTCCTATTGTCTTTTCAGGCGGGGTTGCTTATAACAGGTATATTACTGAGCATATGCTTGAGAAAGGCGTTATTGTAAATTCTAAAGTTCCCTGCGGTGATGGCGGGATAAGCTTTGGGCAGGTCGGGTATGTGTTGAGGTCTTATTGATTCTTATAACAGTTCTTTTGTGACATAGTGTGTAACTGCAAGTATGCCGAGACCCAGAAACATAGATATCCATAAGCTTAATATATAATTCTCCGGCAGCAGATATACATCCAACAGCCCCCATAGACCTCTCCAGAATGAGATGACTGCGAAAGAGATCACTAATGCGAAAATTGTCTGATGGCCTAATTTCATCTTGCTTAGCTTGCTGAACATGATATGAATTTGGGTTGCTGTCGTATATATGTTTTTTGTGATTGATTTTGTTTATATATTTTTATTGATGTCTAGAACCAGAAAATTATCATGAGGATTTTATCTGGTTTGCAATCGCTTTTTTAATTATGTATTTCCAGAGATTCATGTTTGAGATTCCTTTTTTATAGCCTGCCAATTCAAGAAACCCGACACCTTTCACTTTTTTATTATCTATGGTGCCTTTGAC
>JAGLUQ010000060.1 GCA_023134675.1 Candidatus Aenigmatarchaeota archaeon
GTCCCTGCTCATAGATATTGCATCAATCTCATCTATGAAAAGAACATTGCTCTCATTTTCCTTTAGCTTTGAGAATATCTTTGATATGTTCCTGCTTGTCTCGCCGTAATACTTAGAAAGCACATTTGAAGCGTCAATAAAATACATAGTGCTATCAGCAATCTCGTTTGAAAGCGCCCCTGAAAAAAAAGACTTGCCGCACCCGGGAGGGCCGTACATAAGTACTGTATTGCCTGCCTTTATCCTGAAAGGCATATCCTTAGTCCTGGGATATATGATATGCACCTTAAACTTTTCTTTGATGTAATCATATCCTATTATATCATCAAATGTGAAATCAGACGATACTATAGCGTTATCAATCCAATCATCATCTCTAATCTCAGGCGACTGTCCAGACTCTTTTTTCGCAGTCTGGCAGACCACCGCAAGATCCCATGACTCATTCTGCACTTCCTTATACAATGCATAGGCCCTGTACCTGACATCAAAATTATTCTCAAGCATAGCCTTTACAAGATAGTCTTTTGAGATATACAGGTGCTTAAGGGAGTGCAAAGGCTCTGTGCTCCTCATCTCCCTGCTCTTCTTGAGATGCGACATCCCTTTGTCTATATAGAGCTGGTTAAGCACAGGCCATCACACTTTTTTAGGGGTGTCCCTCTGTTTCAGCCATCAGAGGAGTATTCACAAGATTGTAGGCTTCCTGTATTTCAGTGCTGTAATCTTCAGGATTCCTGGATATGTCTTCAAATATTCTGTCCATCTCTTCATCATATACATCTATCCCGCCAATCTCTACCTGCGCATCAAGCATATTCTCTTTTGACAGCATATAGCCTCTCATCTGCATAGGCTCAGCAAGGCTGTCTAAGTCCATATATTCCTTTATCTTCTCAAATCCAGATATGACTGTCGCAAGATCAGTATCCCTTACCTCAGGATTAAGGTAGCTCAATGCCTTCTCATAAAGAAGATCCTTTCTCGTGACATCAATATCCATTATAATAGGAGTATACTCAAAAACTTTCTGCCTGTACAGCTCTTCCTCCTTTGACAAAACATCCTCATGCTTCTCAAGCTTCTGCATCGTGACCAGATATGATTTTGCCCTGTCCATATTGCCTTCATCTGCAAGACGTCTCACATGCTGGAAAATTTCATGCTTCTCCTTAACGATCTTCTCTTTCGCAGACCTGCACACAGAAGACCTTCTTGATGCATTCTTCTGCTTCATCTTCACTGCATGGATATATGTCTCAAGATTGCCTATCATGACATCTATATCCGGTCTTTTCTCTTCTTTTCCTTTAAATACATCCATAATGCCCATAAAATTCAACCCCAAATCATCTCAACAAGACGGCAGATAATCCAGATCTTTCCAGAAGCCTGCATCATCCGTAAACCGGTCATGCTTGTCTATATTCTTCTCTTCAAGAACTGTATATTCCTTTGACAGATCAGCAGCAGCCTCAAGAGATGAATTTATCTTGCCGATATGCGATGCCATAACATCCTTCCTTAAAGCATACGCCAAAGTATCCATCAACTGCGACTCATACTCATCAAGGAGCCTTTTTTCCTTATCATCAAGTACATGATAAAGCTCCGGGTGGGTGTCAAGAAGCGATGAGTGTTCCTTTTTACTGCCGAAGATAGCAGATATGCTGTCTTTTGCCCGGGACAATACACCTTTCTCTTTTTTTGCCGCCCTGTCATGCACAAATTTCTCCACAAGATCTTCCCTATCTGCAAGCATGCCTCTGCCTGACATATCATCACATATACAGCTCAGGAACTTCTCAATCCTTGACCTGTCCTTTGACCCCACAACAAGAAGGCGTGTGTCCGGATTGTAGCAGATCTCAACAGCCCCCCCGCCCAATATGTTCGAGAACGCATACTCCTCAATCTTCTTTCCTGACCCCTCTCTCTTCTTGGCTGAGCCTGCCTTATTATCCCTGCATAGCTTACCTGAAAATACAGACAGCGCCTTGTCAAAGGCATCAGCATCAACCCTGTCCATATAGACATCCATATCGCCAAATCTGCAATATCCTACCGTCTTCTTGGGAAACATGAATATCTTTGGTCCTGAAGCCGGCATATTGATGCTCTATACCGGAAAGTGCTATATCTCAAGAATTTCACCACAAAGAGTGGTGTCATTGTCTAAACCTACCCAAATACCAGAACATACCCCAGAACAAACACAATACCCACAAGCATCCACAGAAGATATGTTGACAGGTCTTCAGAATGAGCTTTCTTAAAAGCAGCCATCTTAAAAAATGATACAGCAGTCTTATAGAACGACGCGGATGGCACCCTCTGCGTATTAGGATCCAAAAAATTGCCGCACGCATAAGGTTTTCTTGCCGATAAAGATACTGGAGAATCATCCCTGGCAAAAATATAGAATATATACACAAACGCAGAGAACAAAACAACAGTAACAGTCCACCCGTCACCCATCACACCAGCAACAACTTCCATCATATCATCACACCCCACCTAAACCCAGGACAGTCCTGATATAAAGCTCCCTGTCAAGGCCTGAACCTGCAATAGCCGCCATAACATCAGTCACAGGAGCCTGGAGCACACCAAAAGCTATACATACAATAGCAAGGATTACAAGTATAAACTTAATATCAACACCAAGATTAATCCTACCTTCCCCTTTCATGTTAGAGAAAAATATCATAAACATCATCTTGGAACAATATGCAAGCGTAAGGACAGAGACAAGCATTGCAACAATGGCACCGACAGGAAACACCTCAAGACCTGCTGTATATATTATAAGCTTGCTTGAGAATCCGTTAAACAGCGGAAGGCCTGCAAGAGAAAGCGCACCCACAGCAAAAGATGCAAGCAATAAAGGATTACCTGACCCCAGACCGCCCATCCTGTCAAGATTGCTTGTCTTTAAATGGCTTATCACAACATATGAAGCAACAAAAAGAAGCATATCTATTATCACAAGATTGACCAGATGATATAAGGCTCCCGTATAGCTCCCGATACCCAGCCCAAAAAGCACATAACCACTCTGAGATATAGCTGAATATGCCAGCAGCTTTTTGAGATTATGCGTCTGAAGCGCAAGTACTGCACCGACAACCATTGTCAGAAGCGATAAGAATATCAAAAGCGAAGAGATATCAAGGCCACTGATTGTTGCAGCAAGCCGGAATATTGTATAGAGGCCGATTGTTACCCCGCCTGCAGTGAACATAAGCCCTAAAGATAAAGGTGTATACCTTATAACAGACGGTTTCCATGCATGGAACGGTGCAACAGCTGCCTTAAAAGAGAAGCCGCAGAGAAGAAGCCCAAAGCCTGCCAGAGAAGCTGTTGTAGAAGAAAGAGACATGCTCCTGCTGATGTCAGCTATATTAAGCGTACCTAAAGACCCATAGATAAATGCTATACCTAAAAGTATGAGCGATGTAGCAAAACTGCCCATGACAAGAAACCTTACAGAACTCGCAACAGAGCCCACCCTACCGCTATATGACACAAGGGCGTATGAAGCTATGCTCAATATTTCAAAAAATACAAAAAGGTTGAAGATATCACCAGTCATAGATGCTCCGGCAAGCCCTAAAAACAGAAGCAGAAAAAGGGCATAAAATTCTTTTCTGTCCTTATGTATCTCCGTCCTGCTTATGGCAAGAGCGGCAAGCGCAGTAACAGCGACAAGAGACATTACAAGATAGCCAACCAAATCAACAGCAAAGCAGATGCCCAACGGAGGGTTCCATCCAAGCATATTATATGTAATGATCTTGGCAGACATAATCTCAGAAAAATCCATAAGAAGAAGACCCAAAGATATGAACACGGCCCAGAAAGATATTCTCCAGTGATACTCCCTATGCCTACCGCTTGTAATAGTTATTCCAAGAACAGCAGCAAGCAGCACAGGTACAATCAAATTGAAATACGCCATATAAAAACACATCTTAAAGGCAATATACTATATCTATATAAAATTTGTCATTTGTGATTAATATACTTATTTATATATCTAACACTCAAATAATGTTTGTCCTGTGGACAAGGTAATCCCTATGCATGTACTTGCGCATATCCCTGTAAATTTCACGATAGGCTATCTGTTTTATATGATAATAGGACAGCCGGCAGACATCAGTTTTCTTCTCGCGATATCTGCTGCAGGATTTCTCATAGACATAGACCATGCAATAACTTTTATGATGGCAAAAAGATCAATTCATCCGACAAAATTCTACAGGTGGCTAAGGTACCAGCTAGACCATGCTGTGCCAAGCTTCTACATATGCCACACTTTTGAATTCATAGCATTCCTGTACATACTCTCATTCAGCTACTCATTCGCCTACGCCTTATTTATAGGATACGCACTCCATCTGGCGACAGACATGGCGGTTAACATAAGAAAAGACATAATAAAAGGCGAATCATCTATAAACAGGTTCAAATACTGGTCCGGAACTTATTTCATGCTCTACCCTGGATACAATTACATGAAAGTGAAGCTTTCAGGCCCGGTAACTACTTCTGTCTGATAGTTACTTTTAAAAAGACATATCTAAACATAAATATAAATGTTTAACAAGAACACAGCAATCCCTAAAGAGTACGTAGCAACATTAAATACAGAATTAAATATTTTAGACTCTAAATTAAGCAAAATACATTCTCAAATGGTAATAAAAGAAAAGAAAAACCCAATATCTTATTTATATAAAAAAAACAGTCCAGACAAAGTAAATTTTGAAGACCTCTTTTATAAGCTTGGTAAGTATCTGGCCGGTGCAGCTATCAGTATTAGCACAATACATATTATCTGTGATACATTTGACATAGGTTCTGTATCTTCTAGTATCTATTTAAACTATGAAAACTATTTGATATCTTTTCTTGAAGATATGAACATATACAACAAGGATTTATACAATACAATATACAATACAGAAATAGATGCAACTGATGTTATTTTATTAAGTCCGGCAATACCGGTTATAAGCAAAGGTATAGGGTTAATGATAGACAATTCTATATCAAAAATATATGACATAGTTAAAGAAAAAAATACAAGATTATGATATCTTCAAACCTTCTTTGAAGAATCTAAAGTGCCTGTCATCTTATGATACCTGATTATCAGAGCAAGGGCAAGAGCAATCACAGAAAGCTCAATGACAATAGATGTCAGGACAAGAGCCTGGGGAAGCGGATCTACAGCAGTCAATGAAAAATGAGATAAATCCATACCTTCAAGAAAGATAGGCGCGATACCGCCCGCACGATAGCCGATAGATATGAGCAGCAAATGTATCCCGTTAGTGAAAATCCCAAGACCTATAACTTTCTTGATAAGATTTTCCTTGACAACAATCGCATATGTACCGATAGCTACAAGCGCGATAGCAGTTGCATAAGTTATCATTTCCAAGCCTCCTTCTCTAAAGAATAGATTATAAGTATTATCGCTGTCGCAACCATGAGCATTCCTGCGATATTCATCATTGCAGTGAACCCACCGCTCCACAGGCGAAAGATTGTCTGGCTGTCTATGAGCGCATCCCTAAAATGATAGCCAAGTTTTGAAAGTACAAGCAGCATCAAAAGGCCTGAAACGCTTTTGATGTCTATAAGATCATGGATTATAAGCTTATGTTCCAGATCCTTCTTTTCAAAAGATATCACAAGCAATGCAAAGGCAGAACCTATTATCGCACCTGCAGCAAAGCCTCCGCCTGGAGTGAGATGCCCATGAAGCGCTATGTAAAGCCCATATACTAATATGAAAGGAAAGACAATCTTTGTAGTCTCTTTTATAATTGTGTCCATAGTATTCATCTTTTCCTGCCAGAACCTGCTTTTCTGGTCTTTTTTATATTCCTCGCCACAAGAGCTACACCGATAGCTCCTGTAAAAAACACAATTTCCTCACCCAGCGTATCAAAACCACGGAAATCCCAGACAATAGAATTGACAATATTTGTAGAGCCTGTCAGTTCTGAGCCGTTATGAAGATACTGTTGTGCTACAGCACTTCCGCTAATATCCCCAGAAGTATGGATGCCGCCTGCACCATAAATAAGCATTACTGAAAAGATAAATACAAGAAGTAATGTTGCTGCTTCAATTTTATTCTTGTACAGAATCTTCATTTCTCAAACCTCTCTGTCTTATGTATAGCAATAAGGAAAAGAAATGTCATAAGCCCTGCGCATACAGCTGCCTGAGTTAGAGCTATATCCGGTGCCTTAAAATAGAAAAAGATAACAGCAATAACAAGATCAAGTCCTGCAAGCACAATGACAGAATGCACAAGATCCTTCTGCTCTATTGCTATAAGTGACAGGGTTATGCCAAGCGCAAGAAGTACCTCAAGCAGCATCAAAAGACCTCCCATATACTATGTATAGCTTTTCCGCATATTTTCATCTAAGATCATCCTTCTTAAG
>JAGLUQ010000061.1 GCA_023134675.1 Candidatus Aenigmatarchaeota archaeon
GTAAAATATGTCACATAAAACCTATGGGTAGACTGATAAAGTGTTTAATCTTGACTCATGGTGCCTAATATATACTATTTAAATAAATCAAAAGCCAAATATATAGTCTGATTGATTTATTGGTGATATTGATGAAGATGAAAACAAAATCATATTGGTTGATAACAATTCTGGTGCTGACAATATTTGCAGTTTCCGGGATTGCAGCAGCGGCAGGGATAGATAAAGGATCTGCAGAAGTCATGCCGTCCGGCAAATGGGTTGAAGCACCGCAAGCTATAGGTTCTTCTTCGGATAGGGTGATAGCTCCGACGACATCATTTATAGACAAGACAATATTCAGAATGAAAGGCTGTAAAATCCTGCACGAGCTGAACGATGCGACAGCTCTGAAATGTCCTCCTGGTGTGGCAATAAAAGATGCAAGGCCTGATAGGATATTCCACATACTGGATATGGAAGCAGATGTACAGATCGGTGCTGATGATGTCTGGGCGCAGGGCATTCTTGGTACAGGAGTGAATGTAGCAGTATTGGACACAGGCATAGATATGAATCATCCTGAACTGAATTATTCTTATATAGACGGCTACGATTATGTGGATAATGACAATATTCCGGAGGACTGGCATGGCCATGGTACTCATGTATCAGGGATAATAACAGCAGATGGTGTAAATGCTGATGCAAAAGGCGTGGCACCGGGCGCAGGCATCTACATGTACAAGGTATGCGGAACCAATGGCTGTTATGAAAGTGATATGATAGCGGCGATGGATGCAGCTGTATTGACAGATGCGAAAGTTATGAGTATCAGCATAGGTGGAGGCAACTTCGCAGGAGAGAACTGCGACAGCGACCCTCTGGCAGCCAAAGTGAATGAGGTGGTGAGCCAGGGAATCACAGTTGTGGTCGCATCAGGAAATGACAGGTTCTTTGTCAGCAGCCCGGCATGCGCGTCAGGGGCGATAGCAGTAGGGGCAGTGGACAAGACAGGCCTTATGGCATCTTTCAGCAATTTCGGTCCTGCATTGGACATTGTAGCACCTGGAGTAGATATATACTCATCATTGATAGGCGGATATGATTCATGGTCTGGAACATCAATGTCAACACCGCATGTCTCAGGAACTGTAGCATTGATGCTTGATGCTAATCCTGATTTAAATGTAGATGACATAAAGACAGCTCTTTATGAGACCGCAGACCCTATCAATCAGGAATCCATATGCTATGGTGTGGTCAGGCAAAGAGGATCAAATTATTGGATTGGTGTGGTTCCATGCACCTCTGACCATTCCGGCGCAGGACTGGTAGATGCGTATGGTGCAGTTAATTATTATGCTCCGCAGGAACCGGAATGTACAGAGGATATAGATTGCCAAAGTGACGGATACTATGAGACTGGCAACACACAATGGTTATCAACAGGACAATGCACAGAAAAAGAGCAAAAAGAAGAAGAGTACAGAGATTATTTTTGTTCAGCTAGCCAACAATGTGAGTATTCCATAACTTATACACATTGGGTTGATACAGCAGCAACAAGAGATAAACAGGATGGAACAGTATGTGAATTTGACGGATACTGGTGTACGAAATATGTATGTTTATCAGGAAGTTGTGTTTACTCTAAGGATACTTGTGATGATGAAATAGACTGCACAATAGATTTTTGTGATGAATCCGAACAGACATGTTCCTATGACGATAGCAACTGTTTATCGGAACCTTATTGTGGAGACGGAACCAAAGATGAAGGCGAAGAATGCGACGGTTCAGACTTAGACACAAAAACCTGCCAAGATTGGCTTGGCTATGACAGCGGAACTCTATCCTGTAATCTGGATTGCACATATAACATAGATAGTTGCACATTCTGTGGTGGCTGTTTAAATAGTGTATGTGACGGCAAATGTCATCCACGAAAAGAAAACGGTGACACTTGTTCTGATTGCTGGTAGGACATCACATAAAAAATACATTTTGGAGGATTAACCTCCCTTTCTTTTTCTCTTTCCCCGAACAAAACAAAAACTATATGAATTCTAAACTCCAAAATACATTTATGGAACTCAAAAATATATTTATGGATGACAAAAAGAAATTCTGGATCTTTGGCGGTCTTCAGACCTTAACCTTAGGCGCATTAATCTATCTGTTATTCAGGTCATTGAACATGGCAGCCGGAATAAAGACGATTGGCACGGACACCCAGATTGTATTAAGTATTCTGTTCCCTGTATTACTGCTGGCAGTAGAATACATGATATACACAAAAGACTGAATCTTCTATAGTCTAATAACAGCACCTAAACCTTCATCGCAACCATCACAACAACAGACATCGCAATAGCAGCTAACACAAAAGCAAAGTTCAGCCCATACATGTCAGCGATAAGCCCCGCCAGGATAGGTCCTGTAAATGCGGCAATCTCATCAATCGCACCGTAGATGCCTGTAATCTCACCCCTGTTTCTCCCGGCCATTTTGGAGATATAGATTGATATCACAGGAGATATTATCGCAAAGCCCACACCTACAAGGAATGCGAAAATAAGTATAGACACAATGTTTGTTGAGAAGAAAAGGGCAACAAAGAACACAGATGACAGGACAGATCCGAGGGCAAGCATCTTCTTTGCGCCAACATGGTCAGCAATCTCACCGAAAGCAAACTGGAACACGAAAGGCAGGTACACGACAAAATATACGACACCTATCTGCCACAGGCTGCCGCCTATAGAGTTAATGTAAAGCGCAAGTATCATCACAAGAAGTGCTGATGACATCTTAGATAAAAATGATACAAAAGTAATCTTGACGCCAAGGCTTTTCTCTTTCATGTAGTCCTTGATTCCCTTTCCCATAAGCCTGTCCTTGAAGAAGACATCCTTCATCCCCTGTATCATAGACCTTTTAGGCTTCACGCTGTCAGGAATCTTCATGATTATCAGGGACGCCGCGAAAGCCCCGACCCCCAGCATATAGAACATGTACTTGATATCAATCATGCTGACAAGGACAGCGCCTATCAAAGGCCCGACACAGTACGATATAGAACTTGCCGTATAGAAATATCCGATATATTCAGCCCTCTTGTTGCGCGGAGATATATCTCTCACATAGGTTATTGACGGTACCCATATCCCAATAGCCGCAACCCCGTTATATATCCTTGCAAGTATCAGCATGTTAATGCTGTGCGTCATAGCATACAGTGGTCCGATAATAAGATAGTTGGCAAAAGAGAAAAGGATGATTTTCTTCCTTCCTACTTTGTCTATTAAGTCTCCCATGACAATAGAGACGACAGCCGCAGCAATTGACATCAGAGATATGATGAACCCTACCTGAGAATAGCTGGGTATTATACTATGTATGTATATTGAGAAGAAAGGCAGTATTATACCCCAGGATAATGTATATATCAGGAATGCCAGAGACAGCATCTTAAGCGATTTAGGAACTTTTTTGAGGTTCTTCTCAATCCTATGCATTTCCTTAAACCTTAGGTCCATATATCACACCTAAACAAGACCCATAAATATTCCAAGGCCTATACCAAGCATGATTATGCCGATGACCAGATGAAGATTTTTGATATTCTTCTCTTTCCACCCGGAAACATCATCCACCTTCTTGAACCCGAAATGTATGACAAATGTGATTCCTAGCAGAGGCAGGATAAATATAAGATTATATATCAGAAGCCATGGTATAGTCTCAACAAGCTCAAGTGTTGATAGTATGCCTCCTGCAATGAAGTAAGGTCCCATCGTGCATGGTATGAGAAACAGTGTAACAAAAGCACCCATGAAAAACGCACCTTTTGGCGAAGTGATGCTTGTCATCATCTTCTTGACCCTTGGCCTCCATCTCATAGGCATCTCAGTAAGAAGGCCGCCAGGCTTGTACCAGAAATAACCTTTAAGATGCAGAAGCCCAAGAAGTATTGCAACATACCCTAAAATATTGTAGAGTATAGGCCGGATATTTGTTATAGACTCAACCAGCTGGAAAGACCTTATGATTATGAGTCCGTAGATGAAATACATCACAAAGACAGCAGCGACAAACGCAAGCCCTGCATGTATGACCTTGGCCCTCCTGTTGCCTGGATCATAAGTCGTAATTCCTATAAGCATAAGTATGAACACAGCAAGAGCGCACGGATTGACAGTATCTGCAAGAGCGATAAGGCCAAGAGTGGCCAGGCTTATCTCATTCCTTCCAACACTTGTGTCGGCAGAAGTATCGTCAATTGAAATATCATCCCCCGAATCCTCAACACCTTCACCATTCCACTGGAATATCCATCCCTGGACTTTCACAGCATTGTCAAACAGCACCTTGTCTCCTGAGAGCGGCACTTCCAAAGGATCAATAGTCTCATACTCCATACCTTCAAGGGCAGATACCGCATCATCTGTTAAAAGAAGTGTCCTCAGAAACTCAGCATCTCCTCCGCCACCGGAATGAATAAGTATTTTCTCATCTTTCCATATATTCGGTTCGCCGGGAAGTGCTGTTATATCTATCTCATCAAGGCTCACAGAACTGCCGTCCGTAAGCGGGCATCCATTACCGGAAAGCCTCGCAGCAACCCCAGGAATTCCGCTGATGATCGGGCTGTCCCCGACTATGATATCATCATCACCAAATATTATCAGAGGTATTCCAAACCCCCCGCCATACGCATCATCATAATCTTTCATGATCCTGCTGTTTCCCGAAGACCTGTACACTTCATACTCAATCACGGCAAGGTTTATAGTCTTAGGTGCCGTATCAAGTACAACAGGGTCTGCGCGTGCGCAGTGCGAGCATCCTATGCCGGTAAAATAGACAGCGCAGGCATCAGAAGATGCATGAACAGTAGGCAGAAATAATAAAATAAATACAAAAAACACAGCAATTCTATGTCTAAACTCCATCTTTATCGCCCTACTTATATTTTATATCTCCAAGAGCTTATATCTTTTGGTATAATCCAAACCTATAAATATCAACAGACGCAATATAATCATATGGAAAACAGGCAAAAAGACGAAATCCTGATGGAAATCGCAATAGGAAAATGTGTATCGCATAAGCTGCCAAGTTACATGCAAAACAAAAAAGAGTCTGCATCCAAGCCATCTGTAGCAGAACAGGTTCTTTTCAGATAAGGTATCTTAGGTTCTTTCTATACATCTGCACTTAATTTAAAAACAATGTTAAATGAAATTGCACTACACCTGCCTTTAAAGAAGTTAATCGTCATCAAAGATAAATAATTCATCAATTCTTATTTTCAAGACCTTGGCGATATCATGAGCTAATTTTAAAGAGGGATTGTATTTCCCTTTCTCAAGAAATACAATTGTTTCCCTTCGAACCCCGACCTTTGATGCAAGCTCTTCCTGAGTAAGATCATACTTTGCCCGGAGTTCTTTGATTCTGGTTTTCATTTAAATTTCACTTCTTTTATTGTAGTACCATTTAAGTATAACCCATGAATACATCCCAACAATAAAAATGATCGGTGCAATCTCTTTAAATAAGATGTTTATTTTCCAGAACATATCAATCGTTTGAATTATACCTATCGTCAAGATAATTATCCCAAATGCATGATAACTCGCCTTTTCATTGATTCTTACAGACCTCTCATCCTTAATAAAATAGTCTTTGGATTTTGTAGATACATATAAGCCCATCAATGCCAACATTATCCCACCAAGAATAATGCCTGCTCCATACATCTGCACTTGTTTCACCTGAAAAAATGCAACTATGAGCACACCAGATAATATCATCACCAAACTCATTGCAAAAAATTGCAGAATATCTTTATCTTTTCTTATTTTCATTTTACTTACCTCTTAAAGTTACATAATTATAACTTTATGTTATATATATATAACATTAAAGTATTTAAAGCTTTCGTTTTCATAAAATCCCAATCTTAACCCAACACCCAAATCATAATATCTCATAGCATACCCCTCTCTTTTCAAGTATCTCTTTTATCAACCCTCTCCAAATTTGTCACTTTTGTTACGATTAAAGTTGCAAAGAGTTTATATTTTCTGTCAATAAAATAATCATCCTGCTGTAATACATTTCTCTAAAATTTTAGAGGCGTAGAATCTCATGTTGGATGTTAAAGAACTGACAAAAAAATATGGGTCTCCGCTTTTTATTGTAGATGAACAGAAAATAGTTGACAGATACAGTCAGATCAAAAATAAATTTTCAGCATTATACTCAAAGACCAAAATCGCATATGCATACAAAGCAAATTATCTTCTTGAGATATGCAGCCTGATAGACAGGCAGGGCTGTCTTGCTGAAGTCATCTCAGGTTTTGAATATCAGATAGCCAAATCGCTTGGTATTGAAGGAAAAAAGATAATTGTAAACGGCCCGTATAAGCCTGAAGAAGAATTAGTGCAGATGATAG
>JAGLUQ010000062.1 GCA_023134675.1 Candidatus Aenigmatarchaeota archaeon
ATATTCTATTCTTTTTGTCAGCACTGTAGTTTTTCCTGAACCTGCCCCTGCAAGGCACAATATATGCTTGTTATCACTTATGATTGCTTTTTTCTGCTCATCATTGAAATAGCCAAGAAACTCAGCGAACTTTTCAAACAGAACCCTGTCCTTTGCTGTTATTTGCGTCAGGGTTTCCTTAAAGTTGAAGGACAGCTTTTTTTTATACAAAACAGGATTGCTTATTTCTTTTCCCCCTTTCTCAGTCAATTTCAGAACTTTCCAGAACTTCTTGTTACCGATAAAATCTATACCGATCATATCATTCAGGATAAGATTATCTATCATCGCATTCAGCTCTTCCTTATCATAAGCAAGAACCCCGAAATTTTCTTTTGAAGCCAAAGAGTTCCGGACTATGGACTTATTGCTTTCATCCCCGCGAAGAAAATCTACCAATAGTTTTTTCCCGACAGCAAAAGATATCTCATCCAGCGCCTTCAACACAAACAGATAATCCAATTCTTTTCCTCTATTAGCCATGGATAATAAATAAGCTTGCATATATAAAAATAGTGTTTGCTTGTGTGATTTTTCTCTTGCATAATTCGGATTTTTAATGTATATCCACATTTAGAAAGAAACATTTTATAAAAAAAATAACAATGAAAATAATTGTATATTTTCAGTACCGACAACTACTCCCTGCCGCAGATAAGCTCCATAAACTCATCTTTTGACCCTGTCTTCTTTATCTCCTCAATCTTAACCACAGCCACACCACCCACGTTAAGCACATTAGACCTGTTCACAATCACAAAACGCGGAACCTCGCAGAAATCGCCCAGATTCTTAAGATTCTCTACCTTACGGGAATTTAAAGAACCGCCGCCAATATCACACATAAGAAAGACATCATCATCCTTGAGTATAATATTTGCAGGCGCAGTATGAAAAACAAGATCAGAATACCCTATGCGCGAAGTCAGCTTCGTCACGCTCTCCTCAAACTCAGTCTTCTTCTGCACCTTAAACGAGATATCAAAAGAAAATATATCTACAGGCAGGCGTATATCCCTGCTGAAGAATGACTCTATAACAGAAGCCACATCTGCGCTTGTCTTTCCAGTCTTTTCAGCAAGATATACTGTCTTTTTTGACAGTCCGAGAGTCTCAGCCATCTTTCTGAAAGACATGCCGGACTCATTTCTCATATCCTTAAGATTAGATATATCTAAATTCACTGTATTTTTACCTTTCTTTGACAGGATATAAGGCATCACAAGATCAAGAGAATTAAGAAAAGTATCCGGATGGACAACAGGTATCTCAAAACGCTCATAGACATAACCCTCACAGACACTGAAATTCCTGCCCTGGAAACCGCATATCACAGGAGAAGCAAGAAGCACAGAAGCCATCTTTTTAAGGTCTTCTGCCTGCGAAGAAGAGAAGCTGTCTATATTGCTCAGCACCTTTATGAGAAGAAAGTCGCCGTCTTTCTTGGCAAGGATATCAAAACAATAGCGTTCAAACTGCATGATATCAAAACCTCTGTCACGAAGACGTTGGCATAGGTGCTCCACAATATGTTTTTGCATATTAGTTCCCGCAATATATATAAAATTATATGTCAAATCTCTTAAATGTTGCTAAACTTTATATTGGTTTTGCAACAGTTTTTAAGTGTGGGCTCGTAGCTCAGCCTGGTTGGAGCGCCGGTCTTATATGGCCACGTTTCGTAAATTCGGAGCTTGCTTTCCATAGCTTAGGTCTTGGAGAGCCGGAAGTCGAGGGTTCAAACCCCTTCGAGCCCACTTTTTTCTTTATTTTTCTTTGAGTCTCTTATCAATAATTCATCACAATAATGAGAATACAGACTCTATAATTTATATAATCTAGTAACTAATATTAAAATTATGGGAGACGAGAAGAAAATATTAGATAATTATGAGATATTGAAAACTCTTGTACATATAGATTTCGAAAGCCTTCCAAAATCAGGACAAGAATCAATAACCATGCTTGATAACTTTTTTTCAGAAAATCAACAACCTGTAGATATTGCAATAATTATTTATAATGGAGTCTCTACAGCTCACGATTTAAGATACCATATACTTAAAAATAATCTATTAAGTTATGATAACCTAGATGAAAATAACATTATTTTAACAGGAGAACCACACCCGAACAGAACATTATTATTATGGGATACTTCTATACAGACTATAGATCCTATCACAGAAGCTGCAAAATATTTTAAAAAGCTTGGCTATCCACAATCCAACATATTTGTCTATCTTGATGAAGGATATACAGACCCAAATAAACACGAACTCATGTCAATTGATGAATTATTTAGAAGAGAATAGTTCCAAGATAATACATACCACCTGAACGAAGCTAACAGTATCATCATAAATCAACGCAAGCCCGTCGACCGCCCACTTTTTTCTTATCTCTTACTTTTACACTTGTATATGCGACCCCGACCGCCATACAAGAAAGCAGACAGAAGCACCAGGACAACAACAGCCGGATTACTTATACCAGGAACACTCCTGCTGAAAACACTTCCAGATGCCGCAGGACTGACACACACATCTATAGACTCAACATCAGATTCGCCGAAAGATGTCGTAGCTTTCACCTTAAGATTATCAATACCATTAAAACATCCAACTGTGCCGCCAAGCACACGCAGGCTTATAAACTTCTGCTCAAACGGCGCAAAAGAGATTTCCATCCTGTTACGCATCTCATCATTCCTATGTGCCGAGAACCATGACCAATATCTGAGGTTTGATGTGCTTTCAAGAGTTATCGTGAAAGTGTCCTCAAAATCATTCCTGTTCCTTACAGACACAGCGACATCGGCAACATCACCAAGTTCAATAGTAAGTGGATTCAGGCCAGCATAAACAACATCAGGATCATAAGATGTGTAAGGTGCACCTTCACAGCATTTTATGACCTTACCACCTCCATAATCAACCCATTGATTATAAGGCTGTCCATCACATGCCTCTATTGCTGCCGCATCATAAAAATCGCAGCCATTCCTGCCGTCACAGGCTGGATGACATACAAGGTCTGTACTATTGGTACAATAATCAGTGCATATAAAAGGAGTGCATGTGTTCAATACGCAGATATTATCAACCGCGCATTCAGAATCAAACATGCAGTCATACAGGACATCAAAGAGGATAGGATCTGTATTATTCATAACCCCATTAGAATCATTGCAATAGAAGACAACCTCATAACTTCCTTTATACAATGTATCATTAAGAAAATAGAATGTATCTGAAGGACCGGCAGGCATTGTCACATTTGCCGAGCCATTGAGACTGTAGCCGCACCAGTCAACACCTGAAGAATCTGTGGCTGTGACATTAAAAAGAACAATCTGTGTAGTATAAATAGGATTTAAAGGAGAGTTCACAATTATCTGGGAACCTGTTGTATCAACAGTAAAATATACAAGATCTGTAATATTAGTATTTGACGCAAGGTCTGTGCATCTGAAACGTATCGAATGCGGACCGTCAAGAAGGGATGCATCCAACTCAAAAAAATGAGTATCGCTGTCATTTGACATACCGACATAAAGTGCACCATCAAGAGAATAACTGCATGATAATCCTGGTTCATCAAGAATGACATCGAACCAGGGCAAAGAAGTATATGTATCATTCAATGGAGACTGTATTGTTATCGAAGGCCCTGTTGTATCAACAGTAAAATATTCAGTGCTTGATATATCCATAGTGGCTAAAATATCTGTACAGCTGAAAAATATCGAATACTGCCCATCACCCAGAACAGGACTCTGTATATAAAAATGAGTATTGCTGTCATTCACCATTCCCAGCATAGGTCCTCCATTAAGCGAATAGCCGCACCATAAACCCTGTGAACTGAGCGAAACATTGAACCAAGGCTTAGAACCATATGTAGCATTTAAAGGAGACTCAATAGTTATAACAAAAAGGTTAAATACATAAGAGAAGACAATCACATCTGACATGTTAACATCTCCCACAGAATCTGTGCAACGAAATATCACAGAATACTGCCCCTCAACAAAAGTCTCAGAAGCGTAGAAATGGGTTGGAGTATCGTTTGCCATTGGTTTATAAACATATTTCTCTGCACCGACAATCACATCAGGTTCTATAAGTGAATATTTCTGTATCTTTATATCATCAACCCACAGGTCCTGAGGATGATCAAACATATTACACCAGCCACAGGAGTAATCATGTGTCAATATCCTTAAACGGAATGTCTTTCCGGAAAATGGACTGATATCACGGGTAAATTCCTGCCAACCTCCAGTAATTGCGGGCGGAGTATATGGAAGTCCTGTTTCAGGATGTGTCGGACTGCCGCAAGAATTAGCGCTCCTCCTGGCGCATGCAAGCCAGAGATAAGTCTGGCCCGAGTCACATGCTTTAGGGCCGTATCCATATGTATCCCTTTCTATAACAAAACCTCTGTTACTTGCCCAATTAGAACCCCACCCCCTTATCGCAAATGTTATAGATAAATTTGCAGTCGTCGCAGGAAGTGTAATCTCTTTCATAAGGCCGGCATCACCGCAAAATCCACTACTGCCCGTATCAATAAAACTGCCATATGGCGAAGTATAGTACGCAGTAGATTGCGGATTCATGCTTGCCATGTTATCCACCGTAGTGCATGAACCCGTACAGCCCCCGGTTATCCTATTCTGATATGATGTAAAAGTGCTGCCTAAAAAATCATCAAAGAAATCAAATGTCGCACTTCCATTGCTTTCCATACTTGCATCGGCATTTCCATAATACATATATAAATATCCGTTTGACATAGGCGCCACATACGGCATCCTGACCCAGATAAGAGCTTTTTCACCAACAGAGTCCCAGGACTTTACCCAATAAGATGCATTCTCCTCAGCACCGGATATCCCGTTTATCCATGTAAATCTGATATCATTACCATCTAAATTGGCTTTAGAGAAGTCAAAGTTGGACGATGTCAAATCGACAAGTATCTGGTAATCTGTAAGGTTCTCTGAGTTGGCTGTATTGTTGACTATAATTTCCCTGCGGTAAGACCATGGAACTGCCCAGGAAGGTCTGGTATCTTCATAAGCTCCTACGATTGCTTTTGGTTCAGTTGAAACATATTGATTCTGATAAAAAGTATTTGATTGTATTGTTATCTGATTTTCTGTATCTGAGGCGCCAAAACTATTTGTAGTCGGCTTTCCGCTTATACGCAGCCATCCGGCAGGACTGTTCTTAAATGTCGACTGTGTAATTGTCCTTTTCAATAAACCATCTACATATACAAACCAGGTAGTTCCATCAAAAATGATACCGATATCATATTCAGTCCCCGTGTTCATAGCACCTATATTTTTGCTGTATGCTGTATTTCTTATAGTTATATAAGTCCAGGGTTGTACACCGTCATAGATATACATTGTATTACCATATCGAAACATTGAAAAAATCATATTATTTTCTTCAGTATAGACATCAAGAAAATATACAGAACGATCCAAAAAAGTACCTGGATTGTTGAATAATGTAAATTTTGTTGTAAAATTCATAACAAAAATATCCTGTGCATTTGTATAATTAAACAGAATCCCATTATATCCTGTACTCCATTGACCACCACCCCAACTGCTCCTATCAGACTCAACTGTAAATGCATAAGGTGTCTGGATAGGTGGCGTTGCGCTGTATGAGGTATAATTAAACCAAAAATCTTCACTGATTGAAGAAAAATTGCTTTCAGTAGTCGCAGACGGATTTCCATAATACATATAAAGATCAGTAATAGAACCGGATGCAATAAACGGAACCTTGACCCAGATGAATGCTTTCTCCCCAACAGAATCCCATGACTCAATCCAGAATGATGAGCTCTCTTCGGCTCCTGATATATCATTCAACCACATGAATCTTATGTCACTACCATCTAAATTGGCCTTTGAAAAATCGAAATTTGAAGAAGTTAAACTAATCAGTACCTGATAATCGACAAGATTTTCTGTATTCAATATATTGCTGACAACAATGTTTTTTTTATATATCCATAATGGAAACGATGAAGAATTACGCAAATCATACCCGCACGAACCCCCTGCAGAATTCAGAGATGCATTGAACCATATCAGTTGGGTGTCATATGTCTTATTCTCAGGAGATTCTATTGTTATGTTCAATACTCCTGCGCCTATTATCACAGTCCTTGTCTCAGTCGAGTTTACATTCCCTAACAAATCCTGCGCATAAGCAGTATATATATAAGTTCCGTTTGCAAGATCAGTGTAATTAGTCTTCAACCTATAAAGTCCTGCGTTATAGGAAGCTTTAATTTCTTCGGCTGACAAAGAACGGTTGTATATGCGGACTTCGTCTAT
>JAGLUQ010000063.1 GCA_023134675.1 Candidatus Aenigmatarchaeota archaeon
ACTTGTATTCTGCATCCCTATGGAAATACCTTTTTTTGAAAGGTAATTTTTTATCTTTAATCAATTTTTTTATGCTGCCGTCTGTGGATTCGTCAACAATTATCAATTCATACGGCAAGACTGTCTGCGATGACAGGCTGTCAAGCGTTTTTCTAAGGTCTTCCTGCCTGTTATATGTTGATATAATCACTGAAACCTTTTTCATAATACATTCACAAACTTTTGATATTATTTAATATTTAATATATCTGAAATCATCTTATAGACCCTTTCTGAATTTCTATTGTCTTTATACCGATTAAACCTATTATTTATTTTTTCTCTCTGAACAGACCAAGTATCTTTTTCTAATATCTTGTGAACCATATCAAATGTATCGTCCCAGTTCTTTGCCTTGGGTCCTGGAGATATTGAGCCGTAATCATAATATAACTTCCTGTCTTTTTTAATATAGTCTTTCAGGTCAAACGGCGTGAAAATTATTGGCCTGTCCAACAACAGATAATCAAAGAGAATGCTTGAAAGGTCTGTAAGAAGGATGTCTGTCTCCTTTAAGATGGGGTATACATCTGATATATCTGAATCAGACAATACATATATCCTTTGATTGCTTTTTCTGCTTTTTTTTGCATTTACATTCTTATGGCCATGATGGTACTTAATTATCAGAATTGCATTTAACCTTTCAAGTTCGTCCTGTATCTTCTCTTCCTCAAAGCCATAATCGCTTAGAAGATCTATGTTTGAATTATAATCCCTGAATGTAGGCAAATAGGTCAGGACATATTTATAATGTACCTTCTTTTTGATTGCTTTTAGATATCCCGATTTTTCAGGCAGCCAATCTGTGCTGAACAGGGCATCATTTCTCGGGTATCCTGTAATTGATACTTTTTTGATGTTAAAGGCAGACATAAGGTTCTTTTTTGATGCATTTGAAGAGGCACAATATGCATCATAGGAATTATGCTCTTGTTCCAGAAAATAAAGCCCTGACTTTTTTAGCTTTTTAAAAAGAATCTTGATATTGCTTTTTTTGGATGTGTCTGAACTTTCAGCGTCAAGACCAATCCTTTTTATCGGACTCCCATGCCACAGGTTGAACTTTTTTGCACTTCCTATTGAATATCTGTTGATGTCTTCAAAACCATTGCTTGTGATGATGCAGCCTGCAACCATAGAATATATGAAACCCATCAAACTGTTTGTCTTATAGGCGTGGCATCCGCTTTTTCTTAAGGTATCCAGTACATTTTCATTCTTTGTGAGCCATATTGCTTTTATTTCTGGATGCATCTTATTTGTATATAAAAATAGATATTTTGAGTTGTCTGCAAAAGTTTTACCAGACCAGGAACCAAAAACCCAGATTTTTTTGTTTTTAGGTACCAGTTTTGAGAATAAAGTTATCGGAATTGTGATTATGAAATATAAGCTTACTTTAATCTGATTCATTATCATTCTATCAAACATATATATCCACATAAATAATTAAGGAAATACAATTATTTAAAAGGATTAATATATTCTCTAATCCTTCTTTTTATCTTTTGATAGAAATTGCGCCTGACTCCCCATAGAGATCAAGTCTTTAAAGTTTTCAAGATCAACATGGATGTCAATTTCCTGCCATTTATCATTACCTACAATTTCAAATGGCGTTACATTGACCCCGTTTCCGGAGAGCGCATTAAAGGTTTCCAGCCAAAACTTATTTATGTATTCATCATTTCTTGCCAGAATTTCCAGAGTATTCTTATATGCATTGAGATATCTGCTTCCTGAGACCTTTACCAGGCCGACCGATTCACCATGCGCATTCTCATCATCAATATCTTTGCTTACATGCACTATATGATTCATATCCGAAATAGTGACTTTCATGTCATCTATGCCATATTTGTCTCTCTTGAGGATAGTCAGGTGGATTCCCTCTCCGGTCTTTTCTACAAGATCTTTGAAGACATCAGGAGTGAATATATTGTCTCCGTTTGTTATCATAAACTCATCGTTCATCTCGTGCTTAGCCAGCCATAAAGAAATAAGATTGTTTGAATGCTCAAAAAATGGATTGTATACTGTTGTTATTTTTACTCCCTGCTTTTGATAATAACTCATCTTTGACTCAATTTGATGTCCAAGATAACCAATCACTAAAATGACTTCATCAATCACTCCTGATTTAGTTATGCTTTCCAACTGTTTTTCCAGAAGAGTTACACCATCGCCCAAATCCATCAAGGGTTTTGGTGTATTTTTTGTCAATGGCATCAATCGTGAACCTTTTCCTGCTGCAAGAATTATAAGTTTCATAATATTCGCCTAAACCAGAACATTTGGATATGTCTTTTTTATGTAGGCAAGCCATATATCCAGACTGTACAGCATCCATAACTTCTGCCCAAATCCAGACTTGTCTTTGTTTTTATCTATCCAATGTTTCAATCCATTTATCTTTATATATTTATAAATATGGGATTTTTTATTAATCAATCTTTTTTCAAAAGTTGTAATGTAATCTTTGCCGAACCAAATGTCTAGTGGGAGAGGAAAACCCTGTTTTTTTCGGTATATAACTTTTTTGGGAATGTGTGCCTCTGAAATAATCTTAAGTATGTATTTTGGTATGTCTTTATTTTCTGAGATTTCTGAAGATGTCAGATCATGGCTTTCCTTATGGCTCTTCAGGTCTTTGAACTTATTTTTGTGAAAGTGATGAAGCGAGTATACATATTCTACAAGGTTGTGGTCAAGAAAGGGGACTCTTGATTCTATTGCATTTGCCATGCTTGAAGAATCGGTCCTCTGCAGGAGCCCAGGAAGATGCAGTTTCAGGAAGATATATGATATCTTGCTGTATAGATCTCTGGGTGTTTTCTCAAAAAATGATCTGAATATATCTTTAAAATCAAGATAGGTCTCTTCATTTAAGATTTTTTTTATTTCTTCTTCCTTAAAATAACCGTATTGTTGCATGAAGAAGTCAATGAAATTTATGTTTTTGTTATCTGTAAGCTGTCTTTCAAAATCAAAAGGTGAACGGAATATCCGCCCATAACCCATAAATATCTCATCTGCGCCCTCACCAGCTAAGACTACTGTTGCTGTCTTTTTTATCTTCCTGAACAAGAGAAATAATGCAACTTCATTTGGCACTCCTATCGGTTCATCTTTATATTTAAGATATTCATCCATTGAGTCTACATAGGTTTTGTTGCTTATCTCAAGTTCTGCGTGATTGGTATTTAAGGCATCGGCAACCATCTTTGCGTATGCTGTTTCATCAAAACCTTTTTCCCTGAACTTGACAGTATAGGTGTTCAGCTTTTCTGGCATATTCTGTGACATCATTGCAGATATCAGGCTGGAATCAATACCCCCTGATAAAAGGGAGCCAATCGGCACATCAGATATCATCCTATATTTTATGCTTTTCTTCAATTTATCTTCAACAGATTTTTTGCTTTCCAGAAAAGAATCCAGGCTATCTTTCTGCTCAACATCCCAGTACTGCTTTATGAGAATCTTATGCTTTTTCAGGTCATATATCAGGTTAAATCCTGCTTTCAGCTTCTTTATATCTTTAAAAAATGTGTTTTCTTCCAATACATATCTGTATCTAAGAAATGATGCTATTGCATGCGGATCTATTTTTGTTGCAATATTATGGGTAAGTATGGCTTTTGCTTCAGAGGAAAAGATGAACTTATCCTTATTAGGATAATAGTGAAATGGTTTTATACCTAGCCTATCTCTTGAGCAGAAAAGGATTTCCTTATCTTTGTCATAGATACAGAAAGACCACATACCATTGAATCTTTTTACGCATTGTTCTCCCCATTCAAGGTAAGCTGCAAGAATGACTTCTGTATCTGTCTTTGTCGAGAAGATGTAGCCGTTTTTGGCCAGTTCTTTCTTTATTTCCTTGTAATTATATATCTCGCCATTGAATACAATACTTATCTTGCTTTTGGTCATCAATCCAGAGTTATATTTTTCTGATGATGCTCCCTGCGCTTTTGTGTAGAACATTGGCTGATGGCCTGCATCAGTCAGGTCAAGGACAGATAATCTTACATGTCCAAGTGATATATTTTCTGTTGCATAAATGCCTTTATCATCAGGGCCCCGATAAGATATCTTATTGTTCATCTTGTCTATAAGTTTTTCATCTTTCCAGGTAAAACCGTTTATTCCGCACATATGAAACTCCTATATGTTCTTCAGTAAAATATAAATTAGTATATGTTTTGTAAGATTAGATGTATATAAATAGCCTATAAAAGTTTATCAATTTTCTCGCAAAGTCTTTTTATCCTATCAAGACCACCGTAATTTAAAAGAACATCTATCATTAAAGGATCCTGTCTCTCTAAACTTTCATATTTCTCAACAAGAGTATCTATCTTTTTAGCCCATCCAATATATTTACCAGAATCATCTACAGACAGATCTACAAAAGTAACTAGTTCTGAAAGCAGATTGTTCTGTATATAATCATCAGGTTTTATATCTTCTGGAAGGCTAAGTTCTTCATTCATATTATTTTCAGTTACTATCTTGACTTTTTCATATGCAGTAAAATGCCTCTGAACTATGTCTGCGATTTTCTGATTGTTTGGCTGCAATAAGAGGCCGCTATAGAGTTCGTGGACATCAAAGTTATTATAATCTGTTACAGGTCGCCCGATATCATGCAAAATTGTGCATAATTTCATAAATTCAGGATCCAGCAATTCAACTGTTTTTTTATTTGCATTTATAGTATTAACTATATGTTCACCATAGGCAAGGGATCCAAGGATGTGATTCATATACATATCGGGATAATTAAGTGTTGATTTTGGTCCTGTTGCAATTGTTTCAATTTGTTTAAATGCAGAATATGGTGATTCTAATTCTGGAATATCTAAATGCATAAGGATATCTGTATCAAGTTAAACTTTATATTAGTACGTGATTTCCGTTTTTTCTGTTATTAAACAGAGATATCTCTTCAAATTTTTCTATTTTCTGGTTTTTTATCAATTATCTTTTTTATCGTCTTTGCATAAACTTCAGATACATCCTTGTCACAGTACGAAAAATAATAATCTGCATAAGACCACATCTCCTTGCATCTCTTTTGATATTCTTTTTCATCCATGAGCTTGTGCAGCAGCTTTTCAAAGGATTTTTTGTCATCAAATATGTTATTTATGGGATCCATACGGTAAAACGGTATTGATTTTTCCGGTGCTCGATACCGTAAAAAAGGGACACCATAAAATGTACCTTCAGCAAATACCGTGCTGCTTGTTGATATGCAAAAGTATGACTCTTCTATCATCTTTTCTGCCGGCTTGTTGACGAAAACAAGTTTTTCAGCAAAATGGTTTTGAAATGGCTTTATTGTACTCTGCCTACCTGGATGAAGTTTCAGCTGATATTCAAATCCATTTTTAATCAAGACAGGCAATACTAACTTTAACATGCCAATATTTGACTGAAGACGCGGGCTTTGGGCAGGATCTAAAAAGATTGTGACTAGTTTTCTCCTTTTTTTAAAGTTATAGCTTTTCTTTTTGCGATTGGAATAGAGTGGATTTCCGCAGATAATAAGTTTCTTATCTGTTTTGTTGCTTCTCTTTATACCATCTCGGTTATATTCACCCCAACAAAAAATATAATCTGCTGTTGTTTCATAGTTTATGAACCTGTCTGTTGGTGTAGAAGCAGCTACAAGACCATGCTGAAAGCATGAGAGTGCAATATCTTTGTTATTTGCGGTCAGCAACTGATTCAATATTGCTTCACTGAAACCAGCACCACCATACATTGAGATATACATATCTAATTTTTTATTGCCTATGAGGCTAATGCAATAATCAATGTAGTTTACATACATTGCTGTCCTTAATGTCAGATATATCCTGTATTTTATGTTTAATCTTATTTTTTTATTGAACAGGATGTTTTTTATGGAAAATACAAAATGCCTTGGTCTTGGTATGTCTGGCCGTATCTTATTATATTGAATCTTTATCTCTGCTTTATCCTTTACTTGTTTCATTGCAAGATCTGCAAACTTGATGTGGCTTGGATTCTGGTCAAAGACAGAATACATAACTCTTGCTTTTTTAATATTACCATCTATTTTCAGCGGCAACAAAAGAAACACCATGAGCCATCGTCTGATTTTTGTGTCTTCTGTAACAATTTCACGGATATCTTTTGACTGAACTTTGTCAAGGTTTACACCCTTATATGAAATTCCTTTGAATAATTTAGATAGGCTGAGAATTTTCTTAAATTCTTCTTTTGTTGACATAAGCTTGTTTCTTTGATAAATTATTTAAGT
>JAGLUQ010000064.1 GCA_023134675.1 Candidatus Aenigmatarchaeota archaeon
CTTGTGGAAGGCAAAGATCTTCTGGACATAAAAGGCGACGAGTTCTGGAAAGGCCTTGACCGTAACAGTCTTTAGCTTTCAGACAATAGGTCTCATGCAAGTTATACAAAAAATAAGGATTATTCCTGATTGATCTCTTGCATAATAAATAAAGACCGGCAAAGAATTTTCTCAATTTTTTATTATATTCTCTATCTTTTGTTCTAAAAACAGAATATATTATGCATACATCTTGCATTAATATGGGTTAACTATATATCTGCAAATCCCCATATAACATCTTGCTTGTCTATCTCTTGCCGGGTTATGAGGGGGTTACCTGACAGTGAAAAAACACTTTCTGATTAGCTTTAGCTACAGGTAGACAGGCATAAACTTTGGAGGTTGATGTGAAATGAAACGATTAATTTTAGCTTTAGCTATGGCTGCAGTTTTTCTTTTGTCTTCTGTAACAGTTGTTAGTGCAGCCACAGAAGAAGAGATAGTTGAATCCATTGAATATGGATTGGAATGGCTGGCAAACAACCAGGACGATGATGGAAACTGGCCTGCGTATTGGGAAGATACTGCAACAACAGGTCTGGCAGTATTAAAATTTTGTGACTATGCAAATGAGCAGGGACTCAACCCTTTAGATCCTGCTTATGAATATAGCACGAATGTGACTGCTGGCTTGAATCATCTGTTTACTAAACTGCTTGATGAAGATATCTCGCTTCAGGACCATACTGGTGGTGCAACAGGAACTGTTGACAATCCCGATACGAATGGTAATGGAGAAGGGATATATGCACATGGACACGGTTATCCTTTTGACGTCTATGATACAGGGATAGTGTTATCGGCCATATCTGCGTGTGGAAATCCTGACAGGGTTATCGTTTCACAAAATCTCGTCGTTAATGGGATGACTCATAAAGACGTAGCACAGGATATGGTTGACTGGCTGGCTTTTGCACAAGCTGATGCGAATAAGATAGGCACACAATGTGGAGAAGGCGGATGGTCATACGGTGCACTTGACAATACGGGTCAAGGAACACATTCTTTTGGACCGGATAATTCTAATTCTGGATATGCTGTATTAGGACTTGCCTATGCACAAGATGCTGGCCTCACTGTCCCTGATTGGGTGAAAACTGAGCTCAATGCATACATAATGTGCATCCAGGATCCAAATGACGGAGGATCATGGTATGATCATGTTGGCGATGGGATTGGTGAAAATATACTTAAAACAGGAAATCTCATCTTTGAGATGGCATTTGTTGGTGATACACCTGAGACTCAAAGAGTTCAAGACGCATTAAGTTATCTTGAAAATCACTGGGCTGATGCAAGTGGAGCTAATAGTCCGCCAGGATGGAACGGCAATCCTGCCCAATACCAGACTATGTTCACCACCATGAAAGGCTTGGAATTCATGGGCATAGATACATTTGGTGATCCTGAAATTGACTGGTATGAAGACTTCTCAGATGCTATAGTGGAACAGCAGATTAAAATTGCTGGACCAACTAATGGATCTTGGCAAACTTCATCAGGACGTGGAAACCCGACAATCATAACAACTTGGGCTCTTCTTACCTTGGAGAAGGTATCTCCTCCACCACAGGTAATCTCGGTCTTTGTCGACATAAAACCCAGCTCCTGCCCAAACCCGATTAACACAAAGAGCAAAGGTGTCCTGCCTGTCGCAGTTCTTGGCACTGAGGACTTTGATGTCACAACAATTGATCCGGCTTCAATCAGGATAAAGCTGAACCCTGACGATGTAGGCGTAGCTCCGATACGATGGAACTACGAAGATGTTGCCACACCGTTTGAGGGAGAGCTTTGCGACTGCCATGATCTGAACGGCGACGGCCTCATGGACCTGACGCTGAAGTTCGACACTCAGGAAGTTGTTAGACTCACCCTTACAGACGAGATGGGAAATACTCTTCCGCTCACAATAACAGGCAACCTGATGGAAGAGTTTAGCGGAACGGAGATTGAAGGTCAGGACTGTGTAAGGGTTTTGGAAGATAAAAAGCAGAACAAGAACGGGAAATAAACTTTTTCCTTTCTTTTTCTTTTTTTAATTTTATAAAATACTTAAATTTTTCTCAACTCTTCCTTAACACATACCCATAATAATGTATTTCCTCACCACTACCCCATTTTTTATAACCGAAAAATTCATCACACCTGATTATCCGAAATCCTACCTTCTTAAATACAGGCTCTATCTCTTCTTTTGAATAGCTATCAAATGGGATCTTTGATCCTTTAGGAAACTTCTGTGGGATTGTGACGGCAAAGACACCCTCAGCTTTCAGCACTCTGTTGACCTCCTTAAACAGTGCCAAAGGATCCTGTATAAACTCCATGACTCCTGTAAGGACAGCAGCATCAAATATATTGTCTTCAACTTTTAACGGAGTATCCAGATTCTGGCAGATAAGCTTTTCAAATGGATGTTTTCTTGCTTCATCAATCATCTTTGGTGTAATATCAACCCCTGTAACCACATATCCCTTCTTGAAGAATTCTACAGAACTAAGGCCTGTGCCGCATCCAAGATCAATTATCTCTGCATTTTCCAGCTTTAGTTCATCAATAACAGCCAAAGCCATCTTCTTATGTGCTATATATTCATCATCCAGACCTATCTTATCATACTCTTTTGCAGCATCAGAATATTTTTTGATTATTTCTTCAGGTGTCATCGTTTTCATATTATCTAATTACTTAAAAAAATTTATATAGTCAAGGTTTAATAACTCTTCTCCACAATAAATATATACATGGCAAAGAAGGTATGGCTCCGCTGGTTTGCAAGAGAATACAGCGTCCAGTACTGCGAGATTGCGATAAGGACTTTGGGCAAAAGGACAGACAGCATCTTTCCCGGAAATCTTGAGGAAGACCTTATCTTTGTCCCTGAAAACAACAACGCTGTCTGTTATATAGAAAAGAGTGCCAAGAAACTTTTTGTCAACACCTGCGTAAAAACATTCGGCACTGACATGCAGAGCCTGAAAACTTTTATCGCATTGTTCCATTCTTTAGGAAAACAGTATCTTGATATTTCAAAAAAGATATCTGATTCTGATTTAACAAATTTGAGCAATGAAGAGATTAAAGAACTTTATTTAAAATACCAGAAGATAGCAATAGAATACTCGCTCATCGGCCCCTTTGTCGCCTTCGTCCTTGCAGAATACTGGTTCGAGAAGATGGACCCTATTGTAAAAGATGCAGATCCTGATGTCCGCGCCGCCCTTTTCCGCCCGGTAAGGCACAATTCTGTAGTAACTCTCAACGAAAAGGCATCAAAGATTGATATAAAAGACACAGAAGCAGTCAAAAAATTATGGGAAGAATACAGGTGGCTGTCCTGCCTTGATATCCATAAAGTCCCCTGGACATTGAAAGAGATGCGCGACTTTATCAAAAAGGCAGAGCCTATAAAACATCCAAAATACAGTTTTGAAGAAGCTCTGAAGATTGCCGGACTGGAACAAAAAAAAGAGATGTTTGAGATAATACGCGAGCTTGCATACATACGCGACGCACGTGACGACTACAGGAGAAAGGGTGTGTTCTTCGCAGGCCCGCTCTTTGGTGAGATTGCAAAAAGAGCAGGAATAACACACAAGCAGGTAGCATACATGACAGAAGATGAGATCATAGGTTTCCTTGAAGGAAAGAAGACAGACGCTTCAGTCCTTGATGAAAGAAAAAAAGGTTTCCTCTTATATGCAGATAAAGGAAATATCATATGCAAGGAAGGCAATGTAGAAAAAGATATCAGACATTTCGGGATAGAAATAGAAGACCTTCCAGTCAGCCTGAAAGGTACTGTAGGATGTTCAGGCAGGACCACAGGAACAGTCAAGATAGTAAGGACAATCCATGATATAATAAAAGTGGAAGACGGCGACATCCTTGTGGCTGTAGTCACTCACCCCGATTATGTCATCGCAATGAGAAAGGCAGCAGCCATTGTCACCGATGAAGGCGGTGCATTAAGCCATGCAGCTATAGTATCAAGAGAGATGGGCATACCCTGCGTTGTCGGGACAGGCATGGCGACAAGAGCACTGAAGAACGGCGACATGGTCAGTGTTGATGCCAATAGAGGTATTGTAAAGAAACTGAAAAAACTGATTTGAAATATAAAAATAGGATTAGATAATCCCCTTCTCTTCAAGAAACGTCCTGACTCTCTCAAATATAATCTTATGCCCTTCCGTGTTCGGATGCACCCCGTCTTTCAGAAGTTTTGTATGTCCTGCTTTCATGAACTGTTCATTGACTTCAACAAAATCAACTTTGTTCTTTTTGCATATCTTTTTCAATATATTTTCATAAGCTGTTATTGTCTCATTGCTGTTAGAAGTATCAGGATCCCAAAGCACCGGATTGGTTTTGGATTCATCAACCGGTGTGATGCCGATAAATATTGTCTTTATGCTTATCTTTCCTGCAATATCTATAAGTCTCTGAACATTCTTTTCAAACCGCTCCTTAGGCACTATGTTATCCTTTTTACTCTTAACAAAAAAAGAGTCATTTAGCCCGACAGAAAAAATGATTATATTCTCCTCATCATCATAATCTCTTGCCTTTGTCTCAGGTTCCAGTCTTTTAATGACCTTGTCCGAATTGTTTCCGTCCACGCCAAGATTGTAGACCTCGCACCAGAATTTTTGGTCTTCAAACCATTTCTCATTCTTCTCATTGGTAATTTTCTTGAGCTGGTCAACCCAGCCTCCTTCAGAGTCCCAGGCACCCCAGACTATGCTGTCTCCGAAGACAAGAATTTGTGTCATAGTAATCCTTTCGTATCTGCTAAATATAAATAATCAGGAATTCTCAACAACCTCGATATCAAAATCCTCGCCAGGCTTATGAAGCCCTAACCTGTATGTCTTGATATCTTTAGGAATTTTCAAAGTTCCGTTCTTGATATGGTGTTCATTGTAATATCTCGGTCTTCCTATAGTCTCAAATATTTTCTGTCCTGACTCTGACAAGAGCAGCTTTCCGCCCATCCTTTCGTTCTGTAGATCTCTTATGATAAGAAGCACAAGTATCAGGGTTGTTGATAGAAGAATAACAGTGATCTGTGAATATATTCCTATAGGCTCCATGTAGAACATATTAAGTATAATTATCGCAGCCAAAGAGATAAGCACATACCATTGGCCTTTTGTCATTCTCTCAAGCGAAAGCACAGAGTAATTGTTCCTCTTCTCCTCAATTGAAGATATGTGGTTCAGCATTTTGCCGAACGCCTCCTCGTTGCGATATTTTTTCATTTTTATAAGCTCATCAGAGATGCCAAGAAAATATTTCATGCTGTGCTTGTAGCTGTCTTCCTTAATCCCGTAGAAATCAAATGATACGATACAATACCTATCTATAAGCTCTTTTATCTTTTCTGAGAATTCCTTGCCATATAGCTGTGATGTCTTGTATAAAGAGAGCCAGAGCGCATCTTCCGAACCGATATATTCTCTCATCCTGTCATATCGCGAGTTCAGGCGCGAGATAAAGAATCCTGAAAGTATTGCAAAAAGGAAAGTGCTCACAGTAAGGAAAAGCTCTACATCTTTAAGGTTGCCGGTTCCTTTGAAGAGAACTGCTGTGATAATAAAGATAATCAAAGCAAGAAACGTGCCGGGTACGGCAGAAACATATCTCATACTATGTATATTGTATTCTGGATATATATTATTTCAGAAAAAAAGAAAGAAATCAAAGCAGCGTACTGCTCAATGCTTCAATATCACCAACACCATCAATAGATGTCAAACTGTTCTCAATCTCATCCATGCCGCCTGAAGAATCCTCTGTGACGACCATCACAAGAAGTGAGTTCAGCCCGAAGCCTATAGGCTCGACTTTCATGTCCTGGACGCAGTCCAGCTTCTCTTTGATGTCTGCCTGAACTTTATCAAGATCCACTTCCGCAGATTCCGGCATCAGTTTGAATGTTGTCGCGACTTTACCCATATCATATCTACCTCTCTTAAGTTATCTAAGGTCCTACAAACCCGCATTTAGGGCATGTATATTTGTTGACAAGCATCTTGCACCTGTCGCACCTGACAATTTCAGCTTCAAGGCACTTAGGGCACTTGAATTTTGAGAAATTTACACCTTTTGAAACATCTTTTCCGCAGCTTATACATTTTGACATATTATCACCATAATTGTTAACAATCCTGTTTTAGCAGAAATCTTTAAATATTAAACATCCGACTTATAGATACATGCCCTCGTAGTCTAGCTTGGATA
>JAGLUQ010000065.1 GCA_023134675.1 Candidatus Aenigmatarchaeota archaeon
GGTATGCCTTCCTGTGCGAGTTTTACAGCTTCATCTATTGTTTTTTGCGGCGTGACGCAGACAGGGCATCCCGGACCGCTGACAAGAGTTATGTTTTCTGGCAGGACTGATCTTATGCTGTACTTTGCTATTGTCTGGGTGTGTGTGCCGCAGACTTCCATAATCTTTACAGGTATTTTGAGGGTTTTTGAGATTGATGCGATTTCTTTTATGGTCTTGCCTGTTTCTGCCTTAACTTTCATAAACAAAATAGTCCTGACAAATTTATTAATCTGACGAATAAGTTTTTAGACATATATCAAAAGTTCGTTTATATGTAAAAAATCCAGACAAATTACTTTTTAAAACTTTAAGTATCAGTTAGTGATGGTTGTGTTATTTAGTATGGAAACTCCTGTGAATCATACAGAAATATATGCTGACCTGATGAAAACAAGATTTAAACTTAGTCAGATTCCTCCTATTTATGGATCTGGTGATATCAAATGCTATGGATGCGAATCTTTGGAAAAGACTGTATGCGCCTGGTACTGTGACCGACTTAAATGCTCGCTTGAAGATGGAAGTGTTATGGCATTTAAATGCTTGTCTAATTCCTGTTTACCTGAGGTTGAAAAAGAAAATTTAAGAATTGAAGCTGCTATGAATAATCTTCTTTTTTCTTATTCTCCAGTATCTCAATCGCAAAGCCCGCATGAACCAGAACTGTGTCTCCCACTTTTGGTTTGACAATCGGTATCTTTGCCTGCTTTTTTATCCCGCCGTAATCAATGACTGCTGTGTCGCCTTCTATCTTTATGACTTTTCCGGGGATAGCGAGGCACATGAGTTTTATTTTGTGTGCAGATTATTAAATGTTGACTTGTAGAATAAGTACTATTTAAAATAAGCATTCAGGACATACTGGTGCATCATTCTGTGGGTGTTGAAGAAAGATGCATTATAGGCGATTGCGTGCTTCATTGTATCAATCCATCCATCTCTGTGGCTGTAATACTTTGGCATTATCTTCATCTCAAGCTTGTCGTATATGTCTTTGGCATCGTCGCATCTGGAATTGTCAGGATTCCTGCTTCCGATGGACCAGCCGGTCACATCTTCCAGATGGCCTTCTATCCACCAGCCGTCAAGGACGCTCAGGTTAGGTACTGCGTTATGGCACGCTTTCATGCCTGATGTTCCTGAAGCTTCAAGAGGGCGCAAAGGCGTGTTGAGCCAAAGGTCAACCCCTGAGACGAGAAGCCCTGCCATATCCATGCCGTAGTTTTCAAGATATACTATCTTTATCTTTCCTTTCATCTCATTGATCTTTGAAAATATGTTTCGTATAAGATCTTTCCCTGCACCGTCTTTAGGGTGCGCTTTTCCGGAATAGACAATCTGTATTGGACCTATTGTCTCTGCAATTTTTGCAAGCTTCTCTACGCTTGACAGCAGAAGGTCTCCTCTCTTGTATGCTGTGCTTCTTCTTGCAAAGCCAATGGTGAAAGTATCAGGATTCATTTCTATGCCTGTCTTTTCCTTTATGTAAGCGAAAAATTCCTTTTTTGCTTTCAGATGTGCGTCCCAAATTTCATTGTTCGGGATGTTAAGCGCATATCTTAATGAGAATGAGTCATTTTTCCATCCGGGGATGTGCCTGTCGTAAAGGTCTTTGAAATGTCTTGATGTCCATGTGGCAGAGTGCACGCCGTTTGTTATGGAGTCTATGAGATATCCGGGAAACATCTGCCTTGATACTTCGCCGTGTTTTTTTGCTACACCGTTTATGTACTGGCTGCATTCAAGCGCCAGATATGTCATGTTAAGCTTGCCTTCATGAGATATAGATTCTATCTCGCCTGACGGGACAAGATTTCCGAGAACAGATTTCACAAGATCAAGAGGAAACTGGTCATGGCCTGCGGGAACCGGTGTATGGGTGGTGAAGACGCATCTTGACCTTATGCTGTCGTTGTGTTTCAGATTGACTTTTTCTTTTGACGTAGCTATATCTTTTCTCAAAAGCTCAAGAGTAAGAAGAGCTGAATGACCCTCGTTCATGTGATATTTTCGAATCCCTGTATAGCCGAGCTTTTCAAGGATTCTTATACCGCCTATACCGAGCACTATTTCCTGGCAGAACCTGTATCTCTGGTCGCCGCCGTAAAGCCTGTCTGTTATGTGCCTGTCATGTTCTGAGTTCTCTTTAAGGTCTGTGTCAAGAAACAGGACAGGTACCCTGTACCCTTCTATGCCTTCTGTATCATACTGCCATGCTGTAACTGCAACATCTCTGCCTTCTATCCTGACTTTTATCTTTTCCTTAAGTTTTGAGAGATGGTCTTTCGGGTTCCATGCGACATCAGCTTCTGTCTGGTTTCCGTCGCTGTCCAGCTTCTGGTCAAAATATCCTTTCCTGTAAAGAAGTGTGACTGCGACTATGGGAACATTCAGGTCGGCTGCGCTTTTTATCGTATCGCCTGCAAGAACGCCAAGGCCTCCGCTGTATGTAGGTATGCCTGATTCCAGGCCAATCTCCATGCTGAAGTAGGCGATACATCTCTTGTCTTTTCTTGTTGTCTTTTTTGAGAACCGTTCCATGATATCTAAGATATCGCCGGATAGTATAAATGCGTTTCTGTCTTTTTGTTTGGATTAAAAAGAATGCATCAATTATGTTTTGCGTTTTTTATCAAATTCTCTTTTGAATTCAGTCCGATTATGTCTATTATCGGCACATTATCTGAATACTTAAGGTTTATAAGATAATCATAATTGATAGTTTCTACAGAATCTGAAATATCTGTACCCAGCCATTCAATTGTCGGTTCGATAGAATAAAAACCAAAAAGAGGATAGCTGGCCTTATTTTTTATGCCGAGCCATCCGCTTATTGGAATTTCATATGATTCAATATAATTAATCACAATGTTAATTATATCCTGTTTTTGCATAGGAATCAAACAAAATTAAGCAATAATATACTGTTGAACCCTTGCATTTGGATCTTTTCCACCATATTTTTCATCAAGTGTAGCTCGTATTGCTCTTGAAATTAATCCTATAGGTTCGCTATCATTTTTTGGTGATATTGATCTTTTTGGGATTATTCCATTTTCAACAACAATCGCATCATAACCATATCTAGTAGGGTATCCAAGACCAAAACCATCATTTCTTGCATTTTCTTCATAACTCATATCTATTTCACCTCAAAAGTATCTACTTCTTAGAAGTAGTTGTAATTATATAGTAGTTAATCATTTATAAAGCTTTCGTTTTTCCTGTTTTATATATCTATCTTTGCATAAATTCATATCATGGGTCGTGAAATCAAGAACTATGCTATCATGCTTATTGCTATAAATACTGTTCTGCTTGTGCTTGAGGCCCTGTTTCCTGTCATTGTGGAGATGTATGCCCTCTATCCGCCGGAAATCTTTCTTGCGCCATGGACACTTGTGACATCGATGTTTCTTCATTCCGGTTTTGAGCATCTATTATATAATATGTTTGCTCTAGGGCTTTTCGGTATAGTGCTTGAGAGAATAATCGGATCTGATAAGTTCTTAATTGGGTATATCGCAAGCGGTATCGTTGCAGGTGTCGCTACAATATTTATGTATCCTCTCAGCCATTCACTGGGTGCGAGCGGTGCCATATACGGGGTTATTGGCATGCTTGCTGTGCTTCGGCCGCGAATGATGATATATTTCGGTGTGCCCTTGCCTATGCTGTTTTATGCAGTTGTTTATGTATTTTTTGATATTGTCGGCATATTTACCGGCGTGAATCCTGACAATATAGCTTATGCGGCGCATGTGGCAGGTTTTACTGGAGGTGCTGTGCTCGGATTTGTGTGGAAGAAAGATTTCGTTGAAGAGAAAAAGATCAGAGAAGAGATATCCTACGAGATTGATGATGAAGAGCTTGACAGGTGGGAAGAGAAGTATATGCGGTGATTCAGGCACCGGTCCACCTGTTCTCGTCCTGTGTGAAGCCGTTCAGGTTTATGAGGTTGCATGACCTTTCAAGAAGCGGTGAGTCGCCGAAAAGGATTATGCATGGGTTTGTGTTGATAAGCATATTGTCTCTTCTGTATACTATCCTTTTCAAATCTTCAAGATATGAGGTGTCTATAACTCCCTGCGGAAGGCATATGTCCTTTTTTCCGAGAATTATATAACTGCTATCCTGATAGATGATTGGAAGCGACTCAATGAACTGCTTATCTCTTACATAATCAGGTTCTCCTATAGTAAAGAAAAACAGCATGATCTTGCCGTTTTTAAGGTCTTCTTCAACGAACTCGCGTCTTGTGGAAGGTTCTGACGGCTGCCCGAGATAATTCATCAAGACCCATGCGTTTGACATGAGAGAACAGTTCTCAAGCTCTGCATCTTTCAATGTGTCTATTGCATCAAGATATATGTCCGGCTTGTCATAATACAGCTCTTTTATCAGCGGCTTTTCATCCATCCTTGTGATCTCTGCTGTAAGGACAAGCGAGAAAGTCATGAGGAACATTACAATTGCAAGTGCTGCTGTTCGCTTGTTTATCTTTTTTGCCGTATACCTGACACCGAGATATGAATAGTATATCGCAGGAACAGTCAAGGTGAAAAGATACCGCGGGTCTTTCATGGGGATATTTAGGTAAGACATTACGGAAAATATCAATATTGCAAGCATTATTATTTCTCCTTTCTTGTTGTTAAATGTGGATTTTAGGCACGACCTGATATTTTCTCTTCCTTTATAGATATATTGCATAAGGCTGTAAATCCCTAAAGCAAGGCCTATAATAAAAAACGGGGTAAATATGTTCAGGACAGCGAGAAAATGCAGAGGGTTGGCCGGCTGGATAAGATAATCCCTATAGAGTATATTGTTTGCATACTGGTCTGCTATGCTTGTGAAGAGATTTCCGAACCTGATGTAATTGTAAAGGAACCATATGCCTATAGGTATTGAGAAAATGATCATACTTTTAACTATCTTTTTCGGATTTCCTAAAAGCAGCAGAACCGGGAACAGCCCGAGGCCTGTGTATCTTGCAAGTGCGCTCAATCCCAGGTAAAGGCCGGATATTGCTTCTTTTCTGATGACTGCAGCAATTGAAAGCTCAAGCAATGCGACTGACAGGAGCTCTGTGCCGTTATAAAGGCCGGATATAAGGATATATGCGTTCAGGCTTACTGCGTAGAAGGCGACTTTGTCAAATTTTAACGCTTCAGCAAGCTTTGCGCTTGAGTGCATAAAAAGGGCAGAGATGAGGATGATATACAGATATTCTGCCATACTGAAACCGAATATGCTTAATATGCCTAAGATGAAAGGCATCAGAGGAGGTCTTAACGGCTCAAAATATGTTCCTTCTGAAAATAAGTATCTTGCGTTTTCCACATAAGAGCTGAAATCCCATGATAGGCTAGCTTGGTGCTGGAATATGAAATATGCGGTTACAAGGATAAAAAGAATAAGCATTTTCTTGTCATAGAGTACTGATGCCTTTGGCTCTGCATCTGTCTTTGACATATATACACCAATTTTACGATAATCATCTTGTGACAATACCTACTCCTGCGATTATCAGGAGTATTCCCATCCATTTGAACGGGGGAAACGCTTCTCCCAAAAAGGATTTCGAGAACACAGCGACCCATATGTAGCTTGTGGCGATTATCGGGTAAAGGATTGAAAGGTTGCCGTATTTTAAGGCGACAACGAAAAGTATTGTAGCGATTGCGTATAAGGATAATCCTATTATCAGTTTGTAATTGTATACCCAGGACTTGATATCCATGCTTATGTCTGCTGATGCCTGCTTGAAAAATATCTGGCCTGCTGCACCTAAAAGGGCGCAGAATGCGACGAGCGCGAAAATGATCAATTTAGTTTCCATCGTAAAAACCTCTATTGCTGTTTGTAAATATTTTTATAACATCTACTGCCATCCTCAATGAATCCTTAAAAACATTGAGCCTGCTGTCTTTTGAATTGCTCCATTCCACAGGAACTTCTTTTATCTTATATCCTCTCTTCTTTGCGATAAGCAGTATTTCTGAGTCAAAGGCGAATCCGCCTATTCTCTGTAATGAGAACACAGGCTTTAATATATCTTTCCTGAAAAGCTTGAAGCCGCACTGGGTGTCTCTTATGTCTTTTATGACCAGCAACCTGACAAGATACGGGTATATGTTTCCAAGAGCGCTTCTTAAAAATGGCTGTTTTTCTTTTATCTTTGATTCCTGCATGTTTCTTGAGCCTATTATAACATGGTTGTTTTTGAGGTATGGCAG
>JAGLUQ010000066.1 GCA_023134675.1 Candidatus Aenigmatarchaeota archaeon
ACAGCCTGTCATCGCAGACAGTCTTGCCGTATGAATTGATAATTGTTGACGAATCCACAGACGGCAGCATAAAAAAATTGATTAAAGATAAAAAATTACCTTTCAAAAAAAGGTATTTCCATAGGGATGCAGAATACAAGTCATTGCCTGCTTCAAGAAATGTTGGCATAAAAAAAGCAGAAGGCGAAATTCTTCTCTTTTTAGATGATGATGTAACACTAGATAATAATTATATTAAACAATTACAAGAAACGTATTCTAACAACAAGATAATGGCAGTGCAAGGATATATAAAAAACATTTCAATAAATTCATATTATTTGTATTTTGACAGATTCATACAAAGCATTTTTTTAAATTCAGATTTAAAATTTAAAGGATGTAATGTAAAAAAAGGAGTTTTTGGAAACACGTACCCTATAAAAAAACCAAAACAACCAATTGAATCACAATGGCTCTCTGGATGCAACATGTCTTTTCGAAAAGATTTTATAGATGATTACAATCTTAAATTTGATGAAAACCTTTTAAGATATGCATTTAAGGAAGATGTAGACCTAAGTTATCGTGTTTACAAAATATGTAAAAATCAAAAATTAAAGACAGTCTTAAATCCTGACATGTTATTGGATCACAGAATATCTCAAACGTCAAGAGTTCCAAACAGTACTTATACAAAAATAAAATATGCATATACTGAATATTTCTTTTTTAAGAATACAGATGCGAATATGGTTATTTTTTATTGGTCTCTTTTAGGACACATTATTCAAAGAGTTATTTTATCAATTATACGTATGGATTTAAGTATTATGGGAAACATCTCAGGATTATTGTATTCATTTAAACACCTAAAACAAATAAAAAAATGTGATTTGACTCAAATAAATAAAGAATTATTCAATTAATCAACTTATCAAATACTTTAACATATTCAGCCCCAGCAACAGCCCAGTCAAATTTTCTGGAAAACCTATAAGCATTCAAGACCATTTTATCAGTTGCCACAGTATTCTCAAACACCGAACATATAGCATCAACAATAGCACCAGAATCCCTAACTGGCACAAGCCGACCGCAATCGCCAGGCAATATCTTGATGTCTGTTACAATGATGGGGACTTTCATGTAAGCAGCTTCAACCATTGAATAGTTAAGTGATTCAGAAATGGACGGTGCAACAAATACATCAGCAATAGACAAGAACCGATTTACATCTTTGCGAAATCCGGTAAACACGCATTTCATCTTGACAGAGGAACATAAACTTTTATACTTCTCTAAGTGGGGGCCATCACCGACAAAAACGCATGTATAAGAATTATCAAATCTTGAGAGTGCAGAGATTAAATATTTAACTCCTTTGACATCAATCATGCGGCCTGTATACATTATGACCTTCTTGCCGGAAACACCAAGTTCTTTCTTCAATTTATCAACTTCAGACGATGATACCCTTTCAAAAGAACTGAAATCAAGACCAGGCCTTATCATAGTATAATTATTAGTATACTTTTCAATCTGATGCGATGCATTTGTGATATTCATGTCTGAAAAAGAATAAGTGACTTTATTCATCAGACCTAAAATATACCGCAAAATAGGATTATACTGTGGCTGTTCACTCGCATCACCATGCGATAAAATAACTATTGGTTTTCTTCTTATTTTTGCAACAAAAAGCTCAAATAATGATGAGATGATATCATTTGAAAGAATAATATCATAATCTAATTTAAGCGACTTGATCGCTGCAAAGAGATTAAACGTAGGATTCCTTGTAAAAAATCCATTTACATAAGGTACTCTGTATATTGTAATGTTGTCTTTTTTTTCAAAAGAGTCACAACCTTTAAACTTACGGGTAAGGACAATTAATTCTAAATCTTTATTTTTTGAAAGAACGCGCAAAAGGTTTTCTATATATATTTCAATCCCACCGGAAGATATAGGGTCCTCTTTTTTGTTAGTCCCCATAGGATATTCCTTTGAACCGGTTATGAGTATTTTCATTAAATCATCTCTTTAAGACTTTCCTCATCAAACACAACAACCTCATTATCTTCCGCAAGCATAAGCGCAAGATGCGATCCTATAAACCCGCAGCCGCCAGTAATTACAACCTTTGACATAATATTTACCTTTCACAATAATGTTTAAATATCTAGTGTCTCAACAGAAGAGACACAATATCACCCAAGTAATGCAGCTGCTCCAAGTATCACAAACACAAAGCCCAGGATGATTGCAATAATAATCTGCAGAATCCATGCACCTAAAGCACCAGA
This sequence comes from Candidatus Aenigmatarchaeota archaeon, assembly GCA_023134675.1. Lineage (GTDB taxonomy): Archaea > EX4484-52 > EX4484-52 > EX4484-52 > GLR71 > GLR71. The sequence continues at coordinate 2,289 of JAGLUQ010000066.1, forward strand.
CCATGAAAGCTCAAACATTGCCTTGTAGACAAACAAAAGCAATACAAACGCAATCAAGCTAGGCACAAAAAAATAAATCACACCGACAATAAGATTCGCAAGAAGGACCTTCAATATAGATGCCTCACTGCCCATAAACTTGACAGCAAAATAAAGCGGCAGCGCAGATATGAAAAGAATGATAAGCATACCCACAAGCCCGATGCCGATGTCAGATAATGGTAGCATAATAAATATTTATATACTAATTTATTTATGTATAACGCAAAAACAAAAACGCAAACTAATTTAAATCTCAGAGATAAAACAGTATTTATGCCTGAAGCAAAAGCAACAGCAAAACAAATAACAACAAACTTCTTCATAACAGACGCAGACTACACAATGCTTGACGGCGCGCCGTCAATCCGCCTCTACGGCAGGACTGATAAAGGAAAGTCAGCAATAGTCCTTGACCCTTCCTTTGAGCCGTATTTCTACATAGTCCCAAAAGAAGACCCGGAAAAAGCAAAAAACAGGCTATTGTCTCTAAAACTCAAAGATGAATCCTTAAAAGACATATCAATAAGAAATATTGATATTGTAAAAAAAACCATAGGTGCTCAGGAAAACAATATACTTCAGGTATTCGCAAACAACCCTTCTGACATACCTAAAATCAAAGATATAGTAAAACACATGGATTTCGTCGCAGACAAGCACGAGTTTGACATCCCTTTCTTCAGAAGATACCTCTTTGACAAAGACATCAGGCCGATGTCCTGGCTCAGGATAGAAGGAAACAAGATAGACAGCAAATTCAACTGCGACATCACGATAAAGGCGGACAGTATATTAAAATTAGATAACCCATCAACCCCAGACCTTAACATCCTTGCCTTTGACATAGAGACAATACCTGCAGGCAACGGCAAACAGCAGATCATAATGGCATCCTTTGCCTCAAGCACAGGATTCAGGAAAGTCATCACCTATCAGCCTGCAAAGCATAAAGACACAATAGTCCTCAGATCAGAAAAAGAGCTGATAGAAGAGCTTGTAAAGGACATCCAGAAAGAGAAGCCGGATTTCATAGTAACCTACAACGGCGACGCATTTGATTTCACAGTCCTCAAGGAGCGCGCAGATCTCCATAAGGTCCAGCTGAATCTCGGCTTCAACACAAGACCTCTCGTATTCCAGCGCAAAGGCATGACAAGCGCAGCGATAATCAAGGGCTCAGCACACATTGACCTTTACCAGTTCATATTCCGGATAATGCGCACGACCATAAAATCCGAGACGCTGAAGCTTGATAATGTCGCCGAAGAGCTGATAGGAGAAAAGAAGATAAAGTTCGATTTTGAAGAGATGTTCCGCCTCTGGAGAGAAGGCAAAGACCTCTCAAAAGTCGCAAAGTACAATCTTCACGATTCAATAATCACCTTAAAGCTCGCCCAATACATACTTCCCAACATCTTTGCCATGTGCCATCTCACAGACCAGATACCTTTTGATGCCTCAAGATCAACATACGGCCAGCTTGTAGGGTCTTTTGCGATGAAGAAGGCAGCACAGATGAATATAGTGGTCCCCAACAGGCCGGCATCAGAGACAATAGCTGACCGGAAACGTATAGCTGCGATAGAGGGTGCTTTTGTCGTAGAGCCTGAGCCAGGCCTTCACAAAGACATAGCAGTCTTTGATTTCAAATCCCTGTACCCGTCAATCATAGTATCTCACAATATATCTCCCGAGACCTTCAACTGTTCCTGCTGCAAAAGCACGAGTAAGAACAAGGTGCCCGGCTTCCCATACTATTTCTGCGATAAGAAGAGAGGTTTCGTCCCCCGGATACTTGAAGAGCTGCTGATCGGCCGCACAGAAGTAAAAAAAGAGATGAAAACTTTTGAAAAAGGAAGCCAGGACTATATCCTTCTTGACAAGAAACAGTACGCATTTAAGACAGTAGCAAACGCATTCTACGGCTATCTCGGCTTTGCCGGCTCAAGATGGTACAAGCGAGAATGCGCAGAGTCCGTCACCGCTTTCGGCAGGAGCTATATCCATAAAACGATAGATGAGGCAAAAAAATACAATCTCAAGACAATTTATGGGGACACCGATTCTCTCTTCCTTATCGTTGACAGCAAAGAAGAAAAAGCAGCAAAAACCTTCCTCAAGCACATAAACGACAGCCTTCCTGGTATGATGGAGCTTGAGTTTGAGGGTCAGTTCAAAAGCGGCATATTTACAGCAAAAAAGTCAGGCACCGGCGGGGCGAAGAAAAGATATGCCCTCCTTTCAGAGACCGGCGAGCTCAAAGTAAGAGGTTTTGAGAGAGTAAGGCGCGACTGGTCCGCCCTTGCCAAAGACACCCAGGAGAGAGTCATGCGCCTTGTCCTTGACGACAAAAAAGATGAGGCAGTAACCTATACGAAAAAAGTGATAGACAATCTCAAAAAAGGAAATCAAGATCTTGAATCCCTAACAATATATAGCCAGATAACAATGCCTCTCTCAAAATATGTCCTGGTAGGACCTCATGTCGCCGCAGCAAAGAAAGCAGAAGAGAAAGGGATAAAGACAGAGCCTGGAACAGTTGTCCAGTACATAATAACAAAAGGTACAGGCAGCATAAGCGACCGTGCATTATTGTCCCAGTTCGCCAGAGACTACGACCCTGACTACTACATCAACAACCAGGTCCTGCCTGCAGCATTAAGGATTCTCTCGGCAGTCGGCGTCACAGAAGACCAGCTCCTGAACAAAGGCACCCAGAAAGGTCTATTTTCTTTCTCAAGAAAATGATAGCTTTAATATCTTGAAATTAATCTGGCAAAATCTTATAATAATCCAAACTTACTATTAGCTGTATGTCTGCAATAAAATCCTGGAAATCACCAAAAACAGAGGTTAAGGAAAGCGAGAAAGAAGGCAAAGGATTATTTGCAAAAGAGAACATAAAGAAAGGCGAAATCGTATTCATAAAGGGTGGACACATTCTTGGATGGGAACAGACAAAAAGTTTTGCAGAAAAATTAGGAGATTATTATCTGCAGATAGACAATGATTTCTACCTGTCTCCGATTTCAAAAGACGAAGTCCCGGACATTGCAATTTTTATCAATCACTCCTGTGACCCAAATTGTGGTCCTGACGGACAGATTACATTTGTCGCTTTAAGAGATATCAAAGCAGGAGAAGAATTATGTTATGATTACGCTATGACTACAGCACACCCATTTGAGATGGACTGTAATTGCGGGACCAAAAATTGCAGAAAGATAGTGACAGGAAATGATTGGAAATTAAAAGATCTGCAGGATAAATATGGAAATCATTTTCTATGGTTCATACTTAAAAAAGTAAAATCTATATGAAAAGAACATACTATTTATACTATAACTCACATCCCTAAAAGCCCCAAGATCCATTCAATAAACCCTATCTTTTTCTCAGGTTTTCTCTGTGACAAGACATCGCCAGTCATATGATTTTCAACAGTAGATATATCTTCATCAACACTTTCATAAATGCTTATATAACACTTATGTAAGTCTCCTCTGCTATCGATTACAATAACTGTTACATTAAGGCTTTCAGGAAAATATTTGATTGTTTTTTCAGACTTTTTCTTTATTTTTACAGTCTCAAGATGCCACTTTTCACCGTCAAGAATATAGTACTCAAAGTATGCATCAGAGCTGTCTTTATTTACTACCCTTATCTGCCCCAGCCTGTCTGACATATTGCAGCTGACAGAAAACATTTCTTCATTCCCTCGTTCAAGAATAGCAATCCATCTGTCTATGTCATATTTTTTCCCAAGATAAAACATCCTTGCTCTGAACTTGTAAAGTCCGGCCTCTGCATTATCCACCTTATTGGCAAGATCAACTGTCTTGTTTGAATATGGTGATATCTCAAAAGATATTTTGTTAGT
>JAGLUQ010000067.1 GCA_023134675.1 Candidatus Aenigmatarchaeota archaeon
ATATCACCTATGTGTGTATCGATAATGAGGCATACATGAACACAGGCGTCCAGAGATCAGGCGCGACACCCTGGCAGGCATCTACAAGCACGACACCTGCAGGAAAAGTCAGTAAAGGGAAAGAGCAGTGGAAAAAGGACGTGCCGACAATAGCGGCAGCGCATCATATACCCTATGTTGCCACAGCCTCAATCGGATACCCTAAAGACCTTGAAAAAAAGATAAAAAAAGCCTTGTCAATAAAAGGCCCGAAATACATCCATATACACAGCCCGTGCCCTGTCGGCTGGAACTATGATTCAAGCAAGACAATAGAGATAGCAAAAGATGCAGTGGAGAGCAGGATGTGGGCTCTTTTTGAGATTGAAGACGGAAAGAAGACCTTGACTCATACGCCAAAAGGCATACCTGTCTCAAAGTACCTTAAGTCCCAGAAAAGGTTCCGCCACCTCACAGACAGCGACATAAAGGAATATCAGAGGCGCATCGATGAGTCTTTCAAAAAGGAATTTGGTACTTAGCAAAGGTGTTTTCATGTCAGATATGGTTTCTGGTTTTTCAGGAGAAAATCCGCAAGATAATATAGTCTCCGAGCTTCGTCTTCTCCTGTCAAAGAACAGGCAGCTGGTAGAGCTTATGCACCGCAAGTTCGCTCTTGACCTGGAGCGTGAGAACATATTCAAGCAGAAAGATGAAAGATATAGTGAAGTTATCACCCGTTTTGAAAAGATGAAAGATGATATGGATGCATATGATAAAAAATTCTCAAATGTGATCCATGTCCTGAAAATATTGACAGACACGATTAAAAATGAGGTCAAGATAGACCGCAATGAGATGGATGAGAAGATCTCAGACATATTCAAGCAGCTATAAAAGTCAGCATAAATCTTTCAGTAATGCTAATCTCTTTTCTTTCAAGGCCCATATCCTCAAGCGTTCCTGTAAATTCTGAAGCGTATCCTATAAGCTCACTCCTTGTCGTGCATATGCCGCATGCGCAGACTTCCCATTCATTCAGTCCGAGAGCACTGAGTATCCGGCGCAAGAGGCTTGTCCTGTCTTTCACAAACTCATCACCTACATCTCTCTCAAATTTCTGGTGGCACTTATAATATTCCTCTTTCTGCACCCTGTGCCAGAATACTTTAGAGTCAAAGAAGTAATGTGATGCCACACCGATAGCATACCATTTTTCGCAGCCGTCCTTGCTTTTGGATATCTCAAGCCATTCTTTTTCTTTTTCATATGTTGGGCATTCATCTTTTGTAGGGCACTGCCACAGCCCCTCGTCGCTTTCAGGACATTCTTCAGACAGATTATAGCAGTGATGATAGAAATTGTCCCTGAATACCTTGTCGGGAACGATTGATCCGTTTTTTATCTCATCAAAACATCCGCATCCAAAATCAATACAGACCTGTTCCACAAGCGCTTCATGCGTATCCCAGTCCCATGCATATCCTGGCTGTACCATGATCAACAGGATTGCCAGCATGATAAAAATGTTGCGCTTCATATCCTTTTTTCGTTCTTGTCCCTATTTATAGATGCTCTCACACCCGCGGTGGTTATTTCTGTCTCTCTGGATTTTTGTGAGACTTAACAATATAATTTTATAGTATAATATCGTTATAATAATACACTTCTATTATCTTATATCTATACACTATTACCTAAATATAAGATTACATTAATATCTTAATATTAAAACATAATGATATACAAATATAAAACTAATAAACTACATCTTCATAAAACTATAAGAATATAAAATTATATTAAATATCTCACCATAAAACTACACTATTATAAAAACACATATTATTTATTTCTTGATGGGTTTAATACTCCGTAGCAGCCTCATTGCAGATTCAATAAGCTTGCCACCTGAGCAAATACAAACAGTATTAATTTAATCATGACCTCAAGCCTGTTGAAATTGAACCATGACTTCAATCCGCAGGATTGAATGTCATAAACTTGATGCAACTCAGTTGAGTTGCTTCTGAAGCCAGTTTTAGGCAATTCCTTTATATCTTTAAGAAAATTCAATATTTCTATATGAGATACATAGTGCTCCTGTCTGGAGAAAACATACCTCTGGCACGCGAGGAAGTCAAAAGCGTCATTGAGGCGCATGGTTCAAATATGGAGATAGTGCAGGACTTTACCCGCCTTCTGGTGATAGATGCAGACAAAAAGATTGATCTTTCTCAGTGCTCCATGGTCACAGAAGCAAGCAGGTTCTTGTCCGATATCGATTATGTAGAGTCAATAGATTTCGCTCCATACAAGAATATCCCTATAAATGTGAGAGTTATCAGGCATGAATCAGCTAAAGATATTGACAGTCTGGCTCTTGAGAGGAGAATAGGCCACCTTTTTTACACTAAAGGTGCAAAGATTGACCTTGATTGCCCGGAAAAGAGAATACGCCTGTATATCGGGAACGGATGGTCTTATGCAGGCGAGCTTGCTTTCCTGCAGCCAAAAGAATATTCAAAAAGAAAAGCATCCTTAAGACCCTTTCACATGCCTGTATCTCTTGACCCGAAGATTGCAAGAGCGATGGTCAACCTTGCAGGAGCAAAAGCAGGAGATAGCATCCTTGACCCTTTTGCCGGCACGGGAGGTATCCTGATTGAGGCAGGCCTTCTGAAATGCAGGATATTCGGCATCGATATAGACAAAAAGATGGTTGAAGGCACAATCACAAACCTTAAGCATTATGGCATATCCAATTCTATGATAAAAGAAGGCGATGCCTTTGATGCTCGGCAGATGTTCGGCGAAAGCTTTGACGCAATAGTCACCGACTTCCCATACGGCAGGAACACAAAAGACGCCGATGTAAGAAATATAGCAGAGCGATTCCTTGAATACGCGCCCTCTATCATAAAGAAAGGAAAATACATAGTTGCCGCATCCAATTTTTCAGACCTCAAGATACCGGACAATCTAAAGCTCAAGAACCTTTTTGAAATATACATCCACAAATCCATGAGCAAGTGGATCTATGTGCTTAAGGCTTAAAATACATTTAAATACTTTTTCTGTCTTAATTATCTTTGTGTGGTGAATTATTATGGCTTTAAATGAAGGAAATACTGTTGTCGAAATAAAATCAGATGCCAATGAAAAATCGCAAGTGGCCGAAGAAGTAGAGTTTATGTGTGATTGTCTTGAATATTATGGGATTGATCTAATAAATGGCGGCACATCAGCCGATAATATACTTGAAAGCCTTTTCGATAGGCGTTATTGTACTCCTATTGATACTAGTAGATCAGAAAGCGTAATAGATTATGCTTTAGAGCATGGCATGCTGATAGAGGTCAAAGATACCAAGGCAAAAAACAATTTTCCTGGTCACATAAAAGTTGGTCCTTCAAAGAAAATCTATACCTATAACCCGTTCTGGGATACCGGAATACCTGCAAAATTGCTGGAGTACGGCAACAATAAATCTATCAAGAAGTCATCACCAAAGGAACGTATAAACAATATACAAAATATGATCAATCTTTCTTACGAAGACCTTAATACACTTCAGGAAGACTACGATGGGTTAGTCATGGATATTGAAAACCTTCACAAAGATATTGCAACAAGCGGAAAACCGATTGCCAATAAGCTCAATGGAAAAGGTTTCTATATTGGTTCTGTTGAGGTCGAAACAATGGCAAATCAAATAGAACTTGTCAAGAAAGCCAAATCAGTCGTAGATGGTTATAGCAATGATAAACTGCAGATGATATTGGACCTTGATCCTGAAACTTTCTCAGGTAAATTCTATGATGGTAAACTAATAGCTAAGTATGGTGATAATGAGCTGCAGATAGTATCTGGCCTTGATTCCAAACAATTATCAGATACATTATCTATTGTTAAATCTATAGGTAGTTATATGGGTGGCGATCTTTCACAAAAGGACATAGATGTATATAGAACTCATCTTAAAGACCAGGATGCTGCTGAAACCAGAAAAGAGTTTTTTAAGTCTGCGATGAATCGTTTCGGGGGTAAAACCCAAATCGAGCAATAAAACTCTCACTTAAAAAACAGAAAATACCAAATCAAAGTACTTGCCGCAAAAAGAACAATCTGAGAGACAATTATCTTTTTAGGAGTCCTGACAATCCAGTTGACAAACTCCTTTGAACCTTCTTTCTTGCAGAACTTCAAAAAATCAACAATGCCCATATCAAACCCTTCTCCCTATAAGATATCCTTTCCTTGCCTCAATAATTTCAACATCAACAAATTTTCCTAGTTGCCCGTCATCAACAACTACCTGCTTGTATGCAAAGTTCCTGCCTAAAATTCCGCCTTTTTCTCCATTCTCAGACAATAGCACAGGACCTTTCCATCCTATCCACTTCTCGTTCCTCTCAATGCATGCCGCATCTACAGCATCAGTAAGCAGTTTTGACCGCCTCTTGACATCATTGCCGTCCACCTGATCCATCTTCGCAGCGCGTGTCAGTGGCCGTATACCATATCTGGATATATTTACAATATCAGGCTTATATGTATTCACAAAATCCAGCGACTTCTTGAACTGCTCTTCAGTCTCGCCCGGGAACCCGACTATGATGTCTGTGGAAAATGTGATATCAGGTATAGCTTTCTTAAACCTGTCTATAATCTCTCCAGCCTCTTCAATTGTGTACCTGCGATTCATATTCTTAAGCACTTCATCAGACCCGGACTGTATCGGCATATGCAGGAACTTATACATCTTATCGCTTGAAAATGCGACTATTAGGTCACCGGCAATACTGCGCACATGATCCGGGTTCATCATGCCTATCCTTATCCTGAAATCATCATCGATTGCAGTAACTTTCCTAAGGAGTGCAGGAAGTTTCACGCCTGTGTCAAACCCGTAGCATCCTGTATCCTGCGCAGTCAGCCATATCTCTTTGCACCCGTCTTTCACAGCCTGCCTGACATCATCCACTATGCTGTTGACCGGAAATGATCTCAAAGCACCCTTGGCGCTCCTTACGATGCAGTATGCACAGTCCCCAAGGCATCCTGTAGCAATCTGCGTTATGTTTATCATAGGGTTGATTCTTGTCTTCGGCAGGCATACCATATCAGTCGGATCGCTTTCAAGAATCACAACCCTTTCATCAGCCTCAATCCTGCGGACTATATTCTTTATCCTGCCTATCTCGTTCAGCCCTATGATAGAAGCTTCAGGATGCATTTCCTCAATCCTGTCCTTCTGCACTTCGCTCATGCATCCGGTTACAAGTATTTTTTTAGAGCTGTACCTCAGCTTCTCAAGCCTTCTGATTATCTTCCTTTCAGTCTGTATCTTGACAGTGCATGTATTGATAATTATCATGTCTGCGTTTTCCTCAGATGTCAGCGTATGCCCTGATTCAGAGAGCAGGCCGCCCATTATCTCAGAATTTGACTGGTTTGCCGAGCATCCGTATGTCTCAATAAATATGTTCATAGCAATAGATTGATAATTAGTCTTTTAAATATATGATTTGTCATTGGTATAAAGTAAGATTATTAAAGATAACTATTTTTAGCATGACTTATGATAGACTGCCTTTTTGTGCCCTATAATGTTAATTATTTCAAAAGCAATATGCACGCAATCGTTTATGATAGGCAGCTTAAAGATTTGGATCTTGATTCTGTTTTTGATTGCCTTGATAATGTCAATATCTCAATATTTCATCTTGACGATTATGAAAATATGAAATTTAACCAGATTATAGAGCCTCTGAAAGATTATGTAAAAGCTAAAAAACCCAGGTTGATTCTTGGTTTTAATCATGGCCTTTCTTATCCATCTATCACTGGTTTAAATCCAAAGAATATAGTTCTTGTTGATTCTCATGATGATACATATGACAAACCAGAAATAAAGTATTTGGCAAACACAAACTGGGCAAAAAAGCTGTTGGTGGAAAATCACAGATCCAGATGGCTCTGGCTTCATACCTCTCATATATCTGAATGGAATATTATGCCGCCTCTTTTATCATATGACAATGTGGTTGATTTTGTCAGATTTTATAATTATGAATTCAATCATGATGGAAATGATGACATCCCCAGCAATATGGTTGATGAAGCATTGACCAGATTTGTTTCAAAGAATA
>JAGLUQ010000068.1 GCA_023134675.1 Candidatus Aenigmatarchaeota archaeon
AATAATGAAATGCACAAATTTATGCTTTTATTTTTAACAATTTTTAAACTCTTTACAATAGAATTTATTGGAAATGGAGATTTTACTCTTCATCGCTTTGCTCCTCGTCGTTTGATGATATTAGTTTAGAGAATATAACATGGAATTTTGCGATTCCGCTTTGTTTTATCCACATTTTTCTTCGGAAAACGTCGTAAAATATCAGATTAAACAGCATTTACAGAACCTACAACCTGACTGCGACATCCAAGTTCTTTGCTGTTATGTTATCGTTCTTCAGCTTTATCAGCTTCAGGTTTATTTTATAGGCAGTGAAATCTGCATAATCCTCAAAGATTTGCGGATATTTCTGGATCAACCTTCTTGCTATTTCCATGTGAATATCTGCCTGGCGGGAAAGCTCGCGTATCCACAGGCCGTTAGGGTTTGCCTTGAGAATATCTATTAGCTTTAGAAGGTTTTTTCGCTCTTTTTCGGTCAATTTCGCCATGAGCATATTATGGCAGGTGACACATATAAGTGTTTTTGGTAAACTATTTAATAATCCAATATTACTTATTTTTAAAAAAAAGATTTTATTGTAAATTATTTGTTATTTTTTTATAAGCGATTATATATACTTCTTGTTATTTAAGGCATTTTTATTTATAAAGTTGTTGTTAATTTATTAATTTCTATTTATAAATGTGTTGTTAAAAAGATATAACTTTAAATACATTATCATATATATTTATTGTATGATTTTTGATATTAGTCAATTGGCTGAACAAAACCCTTGGTGGATTGATAAACTTGCAATTTTAAAAGATTCAAAGCTTGTAAAGTTAAGTAAGGCTAAATATCAATGGAATCCTGCAATTGGACATTATATAGATTTAGAAATAGATACAATTTATGTTATGAGAGGCCCAAGACAAGTCGGCAAGACTACATTTATGAAAAAAATGATTAAAAAATTATTAAGTCGTGGTATAAAACCAGAAAATGTTTTTTATTGGTCTTTTGAAAGAAATAATACTGAGGATTTACATCAAATAATAAAAATATATCTAGATTGGCGTATAAAATCAAAAGATGAACGAAAATACATTTTTTTAGATGAAATTTGTGGTGTAAACAACTGGTCGAATGAATTAGTTTCTTTTGCAAATAATCAATCCTTTTTAAATTGTTCATTACTTGTTACCGGTTCGCATTCTATGGATTTAAAACATTCTACAGAAAGAATGCCAGGTAGACGGGGTGGAAGTGGAGAGATACCATTAGATATTATATTCTTACCTATGAAATTTTCGGAATTTATTTCATTAGTATGGCCGGAATTTATAACAAAAAGAAGAGGCTTGGGCATTCTTGATGGTAAACAAAGACGTGAAAAATTGTTATCTTTATTTGATGGAAAAATTGATTCAGATATTGAAAATTTACTTTTATACAAGAAAGAATTAGATGCATATTTAGAGATTTATCTCCATACAGGAGGAATCCCTTTAATAATTAATGAATATTTAGAAAAAGGTGAAATTTCTACAAATTCATTTAACATTTATTTGACATCCATTATTGGAAATTTGAATAAATTTCGTTATAAAGAACAATATTTTAAAGAAATAATAAGAGAAATAATTAATACATTATCAACACCAGTAAGTTGGAATGGATTAAAAGATAAAATAGACATAATTAAGACACACGTAACAGTACAAGATTATGCAATTGCTTTAGAGGAACTGTATATTGCAAATATTACTTTTAAACTGGATTATAGTAAACAAAAACTGGATTTTAAATCAAATAAAAAAATATATGTACAAGATCCGTTTTTATTCCATGCATTACATGGATGGTCTAATGGAAAAACAAACTATTTTCGTAATATAAAAGAGAATCTTTTGAATTTAGAAATGAAAAGTAAGCTGATTGAATGTATCGTTCATAATCATTTATGTAGACTATCTTATTGTTTAAATCCAAGAGATCTTTTTAACCCAAAAGATACGGTTGCTTATTATAGAGATAATAAAGATAAGGAAATTGATTTTATATTATCGTTTGATGATAAATATTATCCTTTTGAAGTAAAATACCAAAATGCAATCAGGAATTCAGATTTTAATTGTTTTTTTCCTTTTAAAAAAGGTGTGCTCATTACAAAAAATGAATTTGGAATATATAAAAATTATGTAAAACTTCCTGTTTCTATATTTCTACTTCTAGTTTAATTTATATTTTATAAACGCTATGCATTCGTTTTTATTTAAAACAAACTTCTCAGAACTCGCTCAATATCTTCTGCGCGCCGAAGTTGTGGGACTTGGCAAGGACAAAAGACCAGAGGTCGTCAACCTTTTTGAATTTCAGGTTCAGGATGTTGTCGTAGCCCCTGCCTGCGCTCTTTAGGGATGCCATCGTGTTTCCGACAATTGCGGATCTTACCGGATCCCTTATCTTGTGGTATGAGGCAAGGAAGCCCCCGGAGAATGTGTCGCCGGAACCTGTCGGGTCTTTCATCATCGTATTGTATATTGTCGGGGCAAACTGGATTGTCCTGCCTTTTATGACAATTGACCCGAGCCCTCCTAAAGTTACTATAATTATTGTTTTAGGATATTTTTTTGAAAGAAGATGTGTTGCTATATCTGTCCTGTTGGTGTCAGAAAGTTTCTGGGCCTCAAGCTCATTTGCAACAAATATATCTGCTGCATCTATAAGCCTGCTGAACTGTTTTTTGTGCTTTTCTATGAACGGGTAATGCGTGTTTACAAGGATAAGAGATCTAGGGGATTGCTGTCTTATCTTCTTTATGAATGACATCTGCTTTGCCGGGGCCATCTGCGTAATGAGAAAAGATGTGTCGCTGTTCATAAAGGTTTTTGGGATTGCGCGTACAGTCAGTTTCTTGTCTATGTCCACATTGTATCGTGGATATTCTGCCTCAAAGTTTTCGTCAATCACTATCTCAAAATTCTTTGATGGGTGTGGTATTGCCTTTAGATTGGACAGACTTATACCTTTGCTTTTGAAAATCTCCAGGAAGTCCTGTGGATAGTCTTTGCCTATCTTTCCTATGATTGCTGCCTTTGTCAGGGCTGAGGCAGATATTGCTGAGTAGACAGAGGCTCCTCCCGGGTGTATTTTAGTCTCGCCTTTAAGGGTGACTGTGTCCACTGAGGGGTTGCCTATCGTCACTATCATCATATCAGCTTCTTCTGTCTCTGTTGTAATTGTACCTTATCTCTTTGAACTCTACCTTTTTCGCTTTTACAAGGTTTTCTATCTTTTTTTCCATCTGTGTCTTTCCTGCGTTTCCGCTCTTGAATTCAAGGAAGACTATCTTGTCGTCGCCGAAGTATATGCCGTCTATCGGCTGGCCGAGAGCGTAGAATTTTTTCCTGTCATAGGGGAAAAGGTCGTCAAAGAAAGGTATGAACTCTTCTATCTGCTTTCCAAACCTTATGCGAAGGCTTCTGATGTCTTTGTTGATTACGTTGAACCTGTCGGTGAGTTCTTTGTATCTTCTTTCCCTGTCTGCGAGGTATATTATTAGGAGGATTATAAGAGCTATGAGTATTATTTCAAGAAGTGTCATGGTAACAGATAATATTCGGTACGGGATAAATAAAAATGTTTGTGAGAATTATTTTATTTTTTCTTTGGCTGCGGTGTTTTTTTCTTTTGCAGTACAGGTGTTTTTTTAGGTTTTGAGACTGTCTTTTTTGGTTTCGGTGCGCTCTTTTTGGATGGTGTAGATGCTTTTTTCTTTACTATCTTCTTTTTACTGTTTAGTTTGCTGTTGTTTGAGTTAAGGTATTTCATCCTTACTCTATCTCTGAGCATTTGAAGAAGATCCATGGTTGTTTTTTGTTTTTTGTAGATATATACTTATTGTTCGGCACTATGAAAAGATTTAAAGCTGTCTGGAAAAGATAGGCTATGGGAATCAACTGGAACTGTGTAATACATACTCTTAAAAGCAGTGATCTTGTTCTTGAGATAGTGGATGCCAGGGCTCCTTTCTCCACAAGGTCTGAGAAGCTTGAGAAAGTTATTGAAAAACTGGGGAAGAACTTAGTAGTCGTAATAAATAAGCGGGATCTTGCGCCGGAAAATCTTGTTGTAGAAGCACATAAGAAAATTATGGAGAGTGTTCCATGCATATTCGTATCTGCAAAGGAAAGGAGGGATATACCCCATCTCAGGAAGATTATGAATGTGCACACCCCTAAGAGTGACAATGTCAGAGTCTGTGTTGTCGGTTATCCTAATACTGGAAAAAGCAGCATAATCAATGTTTTGGCAGGAAAACATGTTGCTGGTGTCGCTCCTGTGCCCGGTCATACAAGAGGAGAGCAATGGATCAGGATATCTTCAAAAATTATGCTTCTTGATACTCCTGGCGTGATACCCTGGGATGAGGACATAAGCATTGAAAAAGGGTTCGGCAGGCCGGATAAGATGAAGGATATAGAGGATTCTGTCGAGGACTTCATAGAAAGGCTGGCAAAGGCAAAATACAGCAACATAAAAGAGCTTTACGGGCTTTCTGATGAGGATCTTGCATCCGGTGATGTGGTCGGCATACTTGCTGAAAAGCGGGGGCTTCTTATCAAGGGCGGCAGGCCTGACTTAAAAAGAGTATCCCAGAGGGTTGTTCTTGACTGGAATACGGGGAAGATTAAGGCGTTTGTTGATTGAATAGAATTGTGCGGCAACAACAATATAAATCAAAAAAACAAAGGCATTCTATGAAAACCTATGCTGCTGTTGTAGGGATTATCAAATTTGATGATAAAATACTTCTTCTGAAAAGGAATGGTGACCGGACGACATCTCCTAATATGTGGCAGGGTGTTTCCGGCGCTCTTAAGGAACGTGAAGCGGCCGAAGATGCTGTGCTGCGTGAAGTTAAGGAAGAGACAGGGCTTGACGGCAGGATTGTCAGGGCGGGAGACATCATAGATGTCAGCGATGAATTCGGGCGGTGGATCGTAATACCTTTTCTTGTCTCTGTGGATTCTGATGATGTCAAGATTGATGAGAATGAGCATACTGAGTTCAGGTGGATATCTCCTGCATATGTAGATGATTTCGACTGTGTTGTCGGGACGAGAAAGGAACTGGTTGTTTTTGGGCTGTTGACAGATAAAAGAAGTTGAAGCTTTTTTGTCTAAACCAGACCATTATCTTTTGATTTCTGGATCTTTATATGCTTCTCAACCAGTTTTCTTGTAAATTGGTTCAGGTCAAGCTGCAGTGCTTTGTTTGGCTCTGTCCATATATATTCCTGCAGTTCATCGTTAAGGGTTATTCTGCTGCTTTTGGCCCTGCAGGAAAAGTCAATGAAGACAAGATGCTTTCTCTTATGATAGTCTTTCGAAAAAATGCTTTCCTTGACATCTATAAGCTTTATGTCGGACACTTCCAGGTCTGTCTCCTCTTTGATTTCCCTTCTTATCGCCTGATTTAAAGTCTCTCCGAACTCCAGATGCCCGCCAGGTACAATCCACCTGTCTTTCCATTTTTTTGATCTTGCCAGAAAAATTTCATCTTTGCCGTTGCAGATTATGGCGCCGACAACTATTTCGGGTGTGTCTTGTGTTTCCATGAACTTTGTTTGGTTCTTATTTTTTATATCTCTGTCTTTTTGTCTGTCAGAAAAACATATGAATCAAATCTATTTATACTCTCTTTTTATAAGTAATATTATATCTCTGAACAGGTTTTCATCTATGATAGACAAGTTTTTCAATCCAAAAAATGTTGCAATCATCGGGGCAAGCGCCAACAAGAAGAAGCTCGGCAATAACATACTTGTTAATTTCAAGAAGAATTTCAAGGGCAAGATATATCCTGTCAATATCAA
>JAGLUQ010000069.1 GCA_023134675.1 Candidatus Aenigmatarchaeota archaeon
CGGGTTCTTGTATATGCGCAGGCATCTGAGAACAGCTTTCTTTTTGATGAGCTTGAGATGCTGATGCTGTCTTTTCCTGAAGTTCAGGTAGAAGACGGTTCCACTAATTTTGTATTTCTTATAGAAGAGATTTCCTGGACAGAAAATATCCGTATAAAAACAATAGGGAACGAGACTGAGTTTGATTCTTATGATGAGACAGAGGTTGTTGCTTTCATCTGCGACAATTCGCATCCTTATGTTGCTTCAACATATATGATCTGCGCGATAAATGATATGTGATTGTTTTTATCTCACAACATTATCTATAAGTTTCCTGAACTCGTCTGACTCTTTTTTGAACCGTATCACAGTCTTGACCAGGTACTCTCTCTGGACACAGAACAGCTGCATGAGCAAGGCGATTATCTGCTCGTCGCCCTCTGCTTTGACTTTGGCTGCCTTCTTTTCTTCAGATTTATATCTGGAATACATCTGTTTTATGTTTGAGACTATACTTGCGTACTTCTCAGGGTCTGTCTTCTCTATCCTCTTTGCGAAGCCTGCAAGACCTGCTATCTTTCTCAGCTCTTTCCAGTCATGGAATAGGATTGAGCATTGCAGTACTATCTCATCGCGACTGATCCCACCTAAAGTTTTGGATATGTCGTCTACAATGTTCTTGAAGTCTTCTTTTTTCTTCTCTGTCCTTTTCCCTGCGACAAATTCTATGCGGACTATTCCGTCCTGAATCTTTTTGGTGCCAAGAATCTTTATGCATTCTACCTCATCTGTACTCTTGACATGAGTTCCGCCGCATGCTTCTATGTCGAAATCATCTATCTTTACCACGCGCAGGGTTGCTCCGGGGACTGCGCCGCCCTGATACAGGCGGAAGCCGTATCTTTTCTCTGCCTCATCTTTCTGAAGTATGAGCGACTCTACCTTTATGCCGGATGCTATGGTCTTGTTTGACAGATCTTCTATCTTTCTTATTGTCTCGTCATCAAGAGAATCGTAATGTGTGATGTCAAGGCGCGCTTTCTTCTCAGTCTTCTCGGCACCTGCCTGCCAGATATGCTCACCTAAAACTTTTCTTGCGGCTCCGTTTATTATGTGTGTGGCTGTGTGATGCTGTGACAGCTGGATGCGCCTGTTCTTTTCTATTTTCCCTTCTACGGTGTCTCCAGGCTTGAATGTGGGCTTGTTTTCTAGCTCATGAACCACAACTGCGCCCTGCTTGAATATGTCTATGACAGGCATTCCGCCGAGAGTGCCAAGGTCGTGCACCTGCCCGCCGCTTGTGGGGTAAAAACATGTTTTGTCTAAAATTACATTGTTTCCAATAATTTTCAAGACTTTTGCTTTAAAATCTAATTTTAGATAATTATCAAAATAACCAACCTGTGTATTTTTAATACCTGAAATATTCAATTTTTCTTCTTTTTGTGTCTTGGTTTTAGAAACACTTTTATCATGTCTCTGCGTCACAAGATTATAGAAGTCAGCAGGAACAGATATCTTCAGCCCGGATGATTTCAGCATCTCAGGACTTATACCATTTGAGTCATACAGCTCGACAAGCTTTGCGTCTGTGATATTCTTTCCCTGAAGGCTCTGGACTATTCTTTGCGATTTCTCTTTTGTCGCGTAATATTTCCGCTTTTCCACCTCAAGTATCTCAGCGACCTCATCAAGATTATCCGAAAGCTCAGGGTACTGGGGCTTGAGATACTGCGCATGCCTTTTGCAGACATCAAGAAGGTCTATGTCCCAGCCATACTTATTGATGAAATCAAGAGATCTCCTATAAAGGACGCGAAGATTATAGCCACCTCCAGCATTTGACGGCAGTGCGCCGTCTGTCAGGGCAACAAGAAGCGATCTTGTATGGTCGCAGATTGAGTATATACCCGAAAGAGGTATTATGTTGTTTTTCAGATCTTTTACTGAATATCCTGTCTTTTTAGCTATAGACTGCCAGGTCTTGTTGATGTCATCAACCTCATCTATATTGAGATGGCCAGAATATGGCAGGAATTTTTTGAGCATCTGCCGGTCAGGCCTTATTCCTGATTTCTTGTACAGATGAGAGACGACGGGACCGAAGTTTGCCTCGTAGCTTGTCTCTGTCCCGTGAGACAGCCATGAACATCTTTCCTGACCCATGCCCATGTCAAGGACTTTTATATCCAGATCGTTGAGATTTCCTGATGCATCATTCTCATAGAGCATGTATACCTGATTGCCTATCTCAAGACCGCGCGAGAAGAACTCAATGGACGGGCCAAAGTTACCGCCGCCACCCCAGGCATCCTCGTGAAAGACAAGCTCTTCTTTGGGCAGCTTCATGCCTTTTGTGAGCCATGCGAAAATGTCGCTGAAATATTTTTCCTGATTGTAATCTTTTGACGGCATGAAAGCGTGCTGACCAACCATGACAAAGCCTGTGTAATGCCTTCCAGTTATCCCGACATTCTCTATGTCTCCGAATCTCATGCAGAACTGAGGGATGACCAGAGGGTTTGCAGGCGGTTTTATCTCTCCGGAGACCACATATGGCTGGAAGCCGGCGATTGATGCTATGGTGAAGTCCATAGTAGGGTTCCATCTTGCCACAGACGGGTATCTTTTTATCGGCGTGTAGCTTTTGTTTTTGAACATCTTTGAGAACTTCTGCCAGACCTGTATGAAATCCATCTTTTCTTTTGCCGGGCTGTCGCCGATAAATGAATATCCTCCAGAGCATTCAGGTTCGCCGCAGACATCCCTTTCTGATGCTGACCAGAAGAAGTTGCCGCATACCCTGCATCTGTGCCTTGAAAGGCCAAGCTCCCTGAAAGTTGATGTGGGGTAATAATTATCCGGATTCTCCTGTGCTTTTTTCCTAAGCAGCCCCTTTATCTTTTTATCGTCCATCACTATTACCTTTGGATATCATTTATTGTTGAGCTAACTTATTTAATGTTTATGCAATGCCCACATTTATTTAAAGTGGGCTAAACAATTATTTTCAAGGTCATTTTCATGGACGATGATATCAAGAAGCTCAACCCTTCCGTGAACTATGATGCCCCACCCATCAAGAAAAACATAAACATTATGCTTGACGAGAGCAGGTCGAAAAGAGAAGAATACTCATCAGATATTGGTATCAAGAATAACAATGATGAGACTTTTTTCAAATATTTCACATTCATATTGACAATAATATTTATAATCATAATTCTCAATATCACGGTCGCATCATACAAGATGATTGACCCTGATCTGTTCTCGCCCTGCAGAAACGTGCTGTCGGATGAGATTATTGATGTATATTCAAGTGTAGACAATCAGGAGACTGCCAGGGCTGCGCTGATACAGAGAGTGCCTGGTGAATATTCATTTGTTGAATCCAAGATTGAATCCTGCGGAATTTACGGTACATTTTCCTATCATTTCACAGACGGCAATACTACCTATATCGTGTGTGATGATGAGACTGTGACGCACACAGATATGGTCTGCAAGAAACAGAGAGTTACACAAAGATTTTTTATATCTATAATAACAATCATATAATTAAGATACTGATCATTATGGAAGAAGAAAATGCAGACGATATGATAAGGAAAGAAAGGCTTGAAAAGTTTTACAAAAGATTATTTCTTGCTATCGCGATTGTTGCATTCTATGCGATAATAAAGCTGACATTTATAGCCACAAGAGATATGGCTCTTGATGTTGCAATAAATTGCGAGTTTGAGCTTTCAGAATCAGAAGATTATGTCTTCAGCAGAATACGAAATATTGAAGATGCGCAGGATGTCATGACAGATCATACAGATGAAAACTTCACATTCATAAAATTCATCCTTGAGCCCTGCGGGGATGGAGGCGGATCAGCATACTATTTCAATACATCAGTACATACATACAGGCTTTGCGAGGAAGGGACAGTGCAGAAATTTGTTGAAGTGTGCGGGACAAGAGGTTTTACTGGAAAAATACTGAAATCAACTGTAGAATTTCTGGATATTGTCCTTTGAATATCACTGCTGATGCCTGCTTATGCCCATGCGCATGATTGTCTTTCTTGGCATTACGAACTCATCCCTGCCTTTGTATGCAATCACAGCCATAATAGCAGATGCTGCCAGGAACACTGCTGATACAATATCTGATGAGAATGCTCCCTGTTCGAGTGCCATAAGGATTGTCGTTATATAGATTATAAGGACCATCCAGAAATATGAGCGGTAGAACCTTACATACAGAGACTTTGACTCTGAAAGGACTGTTAGCGGCCGTGACAAGTTCACCACTTCCTCCATCTTGTCTGTATCTATATGCCTTGATGCGAGAGCAGATGACATGCCTTTTTCCAGCTCGCTCTCTTTAAGGGACCAGAACATGTAGTATATGTATCTTCTTGCTTCCTTAAGCCAGAAAGTTATGACGAAAAATAGAGACAGAGGTATCAAATAATATGCTATGCCTGCATTTATCATCAGAGACAGGGCAAGTACAAGAATACCGACACTCCAGCCGGTGGAATTGTCAATCCTGTCCATTTCCTTGTTCCTGTTGTGGACATAGCCCATATAGAGCTGGCTGTAGAGCCTTGATGCCGAGTCGTCTGTGAGCGGAATCTTTGACATGATAATATGTTGTCTGTGTCTTGTATATATGTGTTTTTAAGAAACTGTTATCTATTTCTGCTGTATTATAGTCCTTGTCGGGAAAGGTATGTCAATCTTGTTCTTTTTGAATTCCTTGTCTATCGCTGTGTTTATCTTGTCGATTATCACATACTTGTCTTTGGGCTCTCTTACCCACATGATTATCGCAAAGTCAAGGCTTGATTCACCGTGATTGTCAAAACGGACATTTGGCTCAGGATCATCAAGGACTTCATCCAGAGATTTTACTATCTTCATGAGGACTCTTTTCACTTTCGCTACATCGGAGCCGTATGCGACGCCAATCGGTATCTTGACCATCATCTTTGAGTTTGGATAGTTGTAGTTTGTTATCTTGCTGTTGGCTATCTGGCTGTTAGGTATGATTATCATGTTGTTGTAGAAGTTGCGTATCCTTGTGCTTCTCAATCCCACCTCTTCAACTATGCCTATCTCTCCCACTCCAATCTCTATCCTGTCGCCTTTCTTGAATGGCTTGTCAAAGTAGATGGACATGCCGCCGAAAAGATGTGATATGGTGTCTTTTGCGGCGAAGGCGACGGCAAAGCCGAGTATTCCGGCCGATGCAAGAACAGGGGTTATGTCAAAATTCCAGATGCCTTTCATTATGATCATGAGACCTATAAAGACCAATACAATGCTTGTGATGTTCTTTACGAGAGGGAAAATCTCATCATCAAGGTCTGTCTTTGTCTTTTTTGTGATTTGTATGAACACATTGTCGAAAAGGATCTTGTTTATCTTCAATGTCGAAAAAATCCAGATGAGGATAAGGACTGTTAAAAGTATATTATTGATGGCTGCAAGATACTGTCCTGCAGAATATATAACTTCAAGAGCGACATAGGCACCTAAGATAAGAACTGAATAGAAGATCGGCTTTTTCAGCGCTGTGATGATAAGATCATCAAAATTGAACTTTGTCTTTTTTGTCAGGCGCTTGAATATCTTCTCGAAGATGAAGTCTACGATGTGGGCAAGGATGAAAGATGAGAACAGGATGACTGCTGCTGTGATGATTGCTGATTCGTATGTACCTGCTGAGATTCCTATGTATGAGTCTATGTAGTTTGAGATTGTTTCGTTTAGAGGCATAGATGATTGTTTGTAGAACAAGGTATTTATGTGTTTGGTTTTGAGAGAAAGTCAACAGGCTAAAGGACAGTT
>JAGLUQ010000007.1 GCA_023134675.1 Candidatus Aenigmatarchaeota archaeon
AGTTTCCATATAAACTGCTCAAGTATGTTTTCGGAAGCGCTGGGATATGCGCTTGCTTCTGAGGCAGTTGACGGGTAATTTGTGAAGCCTATGAACCCGCCGTAATAATCGCATGCGCTTATCATCACCTGGCTGTCACCTTCATCAGCTTCAACGCACGATTCAGCATAGATATCAGAACCTCCCTGGTCAATATATCCGTAGCTCATAGAATTCCTTTTCAGCTCAGATTCTATGTTGTGCGTGTATATGGTCGTCTCAAGGTCGCCGTATTTCTGGTGGTTGCTTGAGCTGTAGCCTGCAATAGGAAGGTCTGTCGTGAGATCCTTGCTTGGCGTAAAGATAATCATCATATTGTTTTTCTGCATCCATGAGTCAAAGTCAAATGTCGGGCTGTCAGACTGTCCGAGTATCACCGCATTCTTTCCTGCGCCTATGTTGCTTTCCTTGAGATTTGGCGACACAGTGCCTGTATTGGTCATTGACCAGTCAGATATCCATCTGCTGTCTTCAAGAGACTGCAATGCATTTTCCATCTTGGTGGAATTAGAGTAATAATAGCCTATATGAAAAAACTGGACATCATAATCCATTGCAATAGTTGATGCATTAGTCGAGATGTTCTCTGAGTTGAAATACATATAGTAATTCCGTGTCTTGCCCATTTCAGTTGCGCCTTCAAGCATCCAGAATACGTCAAGCGTCGCGTTCGTGCTCTCATTATATAATGTTGTCTCTTTCTTTATCATAAGCTCAATATTATCAAAATAAGCACCGAGACCTTCAGTTGTAGTATGGCCGTTGGAATCGCTGTCCACCCAGTCCACCTTGCCGCCAAGATCAAGATAATACCAGCCTTCGCCCGTTATATATTCAGTGACATAATCTTCAAACACCCCCGATACAAGATCGTCCCATCCATTGTTCGGGTCATCTACAGATGCCCATATCTCGGGTGTCGTA
The DNA here is from genome assembly GCA_023134675.1 of Candidatus Aenigmatarchaeota archaeon. Taxonomy (GTDB): domain Archaea; phylum EX4484-52; class EX4484-52; order EX4484-52; family GLR71; genus GLR71. The sequence goes on from JAGLUQ010000007.1 coordinate 964, forward strand.
TCAGAATATGCACGGTCTGTGTCAAGATCAGTCCCAAGATAATTCATAGAAGTGGAATTGCCAAACCTTGCCTTTATCCATGCGCCTTCCTCAAGGTCGTCGTCAAGGTCGTCTGCATAATAGTCAAATAAGAGAACAGCCCAGCCCCCATCCTGGAGTGCCGAATACATATCTCCTGTCACATAGAACCTGACACCCCACGCACCGCTGTCAAGTATCTCTTCCCCTGTGTTAGGATCATCAGCCATATTCCCGATTATAACAGCTATATAACTTGAATCTGCAGGAAGGTCAGGTTTTAAAGCACCTGAACCGACATCTGTATCAAAGTCAGAGTCGCCGTCAGGATCACCAAAAATCGCAAAATAATTGGCCTGGCCGGCATTATGCCCGTAAGGCGCAAGCGACGATGAATTTGTCCAGTCCCAGCCGTCATCACTTCCGGAGACGCCCCATGTATTTCCTGTCTGGTTAAGCCCGCTTGTAAAATCAATGCTTCTTGTTGACGTATCTGCTGTCATGTCCCAGAGATCTGGAGATAAGATATCTATCCTTGTAATTTCTTTGCTGTTCGCAGCAGTCTCAAAGTTAAGCTCAAGCGTATCATTCCACTCTACAATTCTTATAGAGTCTGCATCAAAGTCATTGCTGTCTCCAAGGTCAGACAGCATCTGCGTGAAATTTATGCGCACTCGTATAGGATAATCATGCCGTGCATAGTCATCTCCTGTAATATTCACAGCTATCCTGTAAGGCCAGCCTGCATCCCACCATAGAGATCCCTGTGTAGATACGGAAAATGTCAATGACCCATACCCAATGTACCCGTCAGAATCATTGCATCTTGCATAATATGTATATGTTCCTGTTGACAGGTTGCCTATATTTTCCTGTGCACTCTCGTAAGGCTCGTCATACGCACCGTCAAATGCAGTTGTATAATTCCAGGTCACCTCGTCATCTGAGATATGACATCCCTCAATATTCCTGTTCCCTGTATATGTGTCATCAGATATTATAGTCAAAGTTATGTTGTCGTCCGGTTTCGGGTATGCAGGCGACTTTAATACTGTGACTGCCGGCACCTGCGTGTATGCAGGGTTCAGGTACAGCGAACCGCCCAGGTTCTCAATGTAGTTGTATCCTTTTATGAAATCCCCGGATATGTTGTTCGTAATGATATATGCTGCATGGGAATTGCCTGCCCAGTCAACAAAAGCAGCCTTCCTTGAGAACGTTATGTTGTAGTCATGCCCGTATATGTCATAAGGTATGTAGAACCTTTTCATGTAACCCTGCCCTGATGTCATAGCAATGTTTATTTCATAGGCAATCTTTTCAGCAATAGATATGCTAAGATAATTCCTCCTTGATTCCAGAACTTCAGCGCTGTTGCTGCTGATCACAGTATGGTATAAAGTAAAGATCATAAGGGCAAATATGATAAGGATCATAAATTCCAGTCCGCCCTGACCTTTTTTTCTGCAGTCTGCCATGATAAAACCTGAATTTATTTTTTGCGGGAAAAATCTTTCAGCCGCCTGTGATATTAACCCATGTCACGCCCAATATCTTGACCGCCTGTATAGTTATGTCATACCTGCCTTTGTCCTGGGGCAGGTATCCTGTGACATTGAAGTCAAACCTGTTGACAATGTCTGTGACTCCGCCATATGCGTTCAGCCGTATCATTATCTCCCTGGAGCCTACATATGTCTGGTTTATATTTTCCGGAAATTCGGAATTGACAGTAATCTTGGCAGGCTCTCCCTGAGCAAATACAGACTCGACAGCATCGCTTATCTCGTTGACAGCCTCTTTTGCAGTCATGACATTCACCTCGCTTTTCAGGTCGGTGAGCATAGATGTGCCTTTAAGTATGACAGGCGTTATGAGAAGCATCGCGATGATGACAATAATCATGTATTCCAGCCCTGACTGGCCTTTTCGCATCATGCTTTTTAATTAGGATTCTGTCGTATAAATAGATATCCTGGGTTCGGCAGCACCCATAACCAAACTTATAAACATCCGATACAAACTAATTTTGTGTATTATTATGAGTGATGAATTGAGCGAAAATATTATTGATTATCTGTTATCCTGCCTTGAGATTGCAAAAAATCTTGACATAGAAGATGATTCGCTTAAGCACAATAGCCCTTTTCCTGAAATAGGCCCTGTTGAAATTTATAGAGATTTGAATGCAGGTCTAAGTGTTGAATTTAAGCCAAAGGGTTGGGAACATATAGACAAATATAATTTTCCGGAACTTTCAGGCTATGTATCTGCAGCAATGATAAAGAATGAATATATAGGAGGGCTCAGGGGCAAGCAGAATTTTAAAGAAGATGGTACAGATTCTTATTCGCTTGTTCTTGAAAAGCCGTGGTCTTCTTCTTATTTATTTAAGATAGATAGATCAGGTGTGAGAGTATATGATGAAAAGGGCGCTAATATCTTTATAGATGCATATTACAGCTTCAAAAAGAATATTGATAAAAATATGGATTCATGATTTAAACATATATGATTTCTTTAGTGTAAGGACAGCCAATCATTGTTTATTCCTCAAAATCCGGAAAAGATATATTAACTAAAACATACAAATATCATTAAGTGATAACAGATGGGTGACTGGAAAGAGCTTATACTCAAGACAGGCGTAGACAAGCTTCTGGAGATAATTGCATCAACAGGCGAGATAACACTGGGCGAAGCATCAAGGCAGCTCGGTGTGAAGCCTTCTATAATAGAGTCCTGGGCTGATGCCCTTGCAGATGACAAGATGATAACTACAAGCTACAATACACAGGGCGAGCTTGTCTTCAGGTCTACAAAAGCAAACTTGAAAGTCAAGGAAGGAAAGATTGACCAGCTGAAAAAAAATGTAGACACAACAATAACATCTGTAGAGTCTGACCTTGATAATGAGGAGAAGATGCTTAATGTATCAAAGAGCCATATCCACTCTTTTGAGCAGGTGCTGAAGTCAGACATAAACCATATAGAGATATTCACCAAAAACCTTAAGCGATATGACTCCAAGAAGTCAGAGCTTATGAAGCTTGTCAATCATCTTAAAGCAGAACAGAGCACTCTTGAGAAACAGATAGGTAGAATAGACGGGCAGGAAAAGAAGATTCTTGCAGAGTCTGATAATGTGAAAAAGACAGTAGACAGCAAAGTTGTTGAAGTGGCAAAAAGCAAAGAAAACATAATTGCGATAGAGAAATCAAAAGACGAGCTCAAGCGCGACTTTGAAGTTTTGAGGCGCATATCAAACGCCATCCGCAAAGCTCACCCGGAAGATATAGGAAAGAAAATAGAAGAGATAGAGAAAAGGACAGGCAACCTGAAGACGCATAACAGCCTTGTCAAGCAGAAGTTTGAGAAGCTCAACGATGTCATGCATCATCTTTTCAAATAAGCCTCGATCACACTGAAAGCCTTGCATCATTTATCCTTTCAGCCTTCCTCTTATCAAAATATTTGCGTGTCTCCTTCTCTGCAGAATCCATCGCGTTTGTTACTGCATCTATCACCGAGAAATCTGTCTTCTCTGACATGAATGTCTTGTGCGGTGTCTCAACAGACACTCTGACCTCATACTTTGGGCTTCCCTGCGGATTATCGTGATGCTTCTTAAAATATATCTTGGCTTTTGAACTCTCATGTATGCTCTGTATCTTATCAAACCTTTTCTGTATCTCGTCTTTGATAAGTTCTGTATCCATTTCATCCCCCATCTGGGCGATGTCAACAAGCTGGATTTTATCATTCATAATACCACTCTTATATTTGTCTGAGAAAAGATATATATCTTGCCGGACCGGATTTAAAAAGCAGGCTAATGTCATAAAGTGATGCTAAAAGAAACAATATATTATGGATCTCAAAACTTCAGCCCATAGAACTAATACTCATCTTCCCCGTACCCTTTTGGCGGGGTCGTGAAAAGATACCATTTGCTGTCGCCCTCAAGCTCTTCAACAACCCTTTTGACAACCGACTTTTTCGGGTTAGGCAAAAGCTTCACTCTCTGCTTGATATCATCAAATGAGGTGAACTTGCCTTTCTTCCTTTCATCAAGTATCTCCCACATATGCTTTTTACCAATGCCTGGCAGAAGCTCAAGCTGGTGCTGCCTTGTAGTGACAGGGCCTGACATATTGAAGAATTCTATAAACTTGTCCGGGTTCTTCTCAATTATCTGGTTAAGAGCATCTTCTATCTCATTTTGTGCATTGCCTGTAAGCTCATCAAAAAGCAGTTTTTTCTTTATTGATTTGACTATCTCGCGCTTTTCAGTACCTATATATACTTTTTCAAGAGGCTTTATGCTGTGGTCTTCCTTAAGCTCGACTTCAAGAAGATTAAAATTTGTCTCGCCCATCACTTGTGCAATTGGGGTAGCTCTCCTGTCAGCAGAATGCCCGCTGTGAAGGAAATCAAGAACTATAGCATATTCATCTTTCATAAGAGCACACCTCACTGATTAATATTTATGTCACAGAACTATTTATTCTTTCTGCTCTTTTTTTGCATCTTCAGTCTTATCTTCTGCGACAGGGATGCTCTCAATAGTCTTCTTTTCTGTCTTTCTGGCAGCTTTTGCAGGTTTTACTTTCTTGATTATCTCAGCAACCTTTACCATCTGGTCTTTCTCAAGCTTAAGCCTCTCTTTTGCGAAAAGCACTTCTACATCTTCTTCGCAGTCAGGAAGCGTGTCAATTATCATGATAACCTGATGCTCCTTAAGTGTAGGCACAGCTTCAAGCAGAGTTTTTGCAGTCTCATCAGAAGTCTTCTTGTCAAGTATAGGTATGACTCTTAAATATTCAAGAGTTATCCTCTGCTCATGGCCAAGTTCTCTCTCAATATTTTTAAGCTCTTTTTCCTTGCTCTCAAGCACACTCTTTGCCTCAGCAAAAGTTACCGGTGTCTCAGAAATCGTCTTCAGCATATCATTCACCTTGGTTTAAACGTTCTTTATATGCTCGGGCCTTGATAACAGGCTCTTGTCTTTATTGCCGTCTTTTATAGCAATCATGTAAGATATACCTCTCTTCTCTGTTATCTTACCTGACTTTCCGTAATGCCTCGGGTGTGGCATACCTTTCTGTACAGATGCATCATGCATAACTATAACTTTTTCGCCTATATTGAAAGTCCTGAGTGTCTTTGTTATAGTTCTTCGTACTGTTTTTCCAATCTTTAGCGTGTTTCTTGTACCGCTTCTGAATCCTCTTGATCTTCTCATCTGTTTCACCTTATTGATACGTAACCCTAACAAAATCTGCCGGTTTATCTTAAATATTTGCGCTATGTTTTTATAAAGCTTTTGGAAAATTGCTTTCATTCAATCCCGACAACATCAAGGTCAACAACCTTTGCCCCGACACCCAGCACAGAGCTTACAGACGGCTTTGTCCTTCCCCCGTCAGACGACACAAGCTCTTTGATGTAAAGCCCTGCCTCGCCCTTCACACTTATCTTTATCTTTTTAGAGCTGACAAATTCAGCCGAGATGTCAAGAACCTTCCTGTCCCTCACAAGATCTGCCCGCCTGTGCATCACCCTTTCCGGTGTCTGCTGCTTTATTGTCTTTCCCTTGAGAATATCAATCTTTTTCAGGTCCTCTTTCTTCACAGGAGCATCAAGCTCGACAACAGCAAGATATGTCTTGTCCGCCTTCTTGTCCTTAAGCTCAACAACCTTTGCCTTGTCGCACATCTCAAGATTTTCAACAGAGACCTTATCCTTATTTATCTTGTTTATCTCCTTCTCAAGCTTTTTGAGATCCAAAGACCTCTTGACAGGCTCCTGTATCTCAAGCACGAACTCGCGCCCGCACAGGTTAAGAGCATCAATATCTTCCCTGCCTGCGCCGTGAAACTTGGAATTTATCCCGGATGAAGCTTCAATGACAGGTACAGCGATAAGTTCTTCCACAGTCTCCTTGTACTGCTTGCCTGTCCATTCGCATGATTCGCAGCCAAGACCCCTGCACTTTGAGCACGGCCATTTGGTCTGCGGTATACCTCTCTTGAATTTCTTGTATGTCCCGTAAATATACAGCGAATTGACAGTTATCTCAAAATCATCTTCCTCAAAATCATAGACGACAGTGACCTGCGGGTTTGCCCTGTCAAGATCCTTTTTCATCGCAGAGGTGACAGACTGCCCTATCTCTCTTGAAAGCTCGCTCTTTATAGACTCGCAGAACTCAATCCCACTTGCTTCCCACTGCTTTTCTTCTTTTTCGATAAGATTTCCTGAAAGCCTTGCCCCTACAAGGATAGTGTCAAATTCATAATCCTTAAGATTATCAACAACCCTTTTAGCTTTCTCAGGTATAGTATCAAATATATTGTCGCATACCTTGCATACAGGAACTTTCTTCTTCTTCGGCTTGAAATCCCTGAACTTGAGATCCTGCAGGTTTACATCATCAATCTTGAGCTTCTCACCCGAATCAAGGGCGAAACCTATGACAGTCCTTATATGCCTGCCTCTTTCAATGTTTGTGTATCCTGAAAGCAGCTTTGCGAACTGGCGTCCCAGGCAGTGGTCGCAGACATATCCCTTTTCAAGTACCTTTGCAGCAGTATCAATAATCTTCATAGGAATCATTATTTGAAGTTATTTTTATAAATGGATGCAACTTAGAAGCAAGATCGTATTTATCACTTTAGTAGGGTATAAAATTTAATAAAGCTTTATGTATCATTATTGACATAATTGTTGTGTTGATGATACTTATGAATGATCTGGCAGTTCCTGATTTGATTTCAGATATGTTTGATCCCGGCCTAGGTCTGTCCTATCAACCTGAGAATTATAATAGATTTCTCACCCCCCCTGAATCTGTTACAGGTTTAAATGATCCAGTTCACCCTCTTTCAGATTTCATGCCTGAAAAGCAGAGGGACATGTATGGAGGAAATGGCGCAGCACATCAATCAGACACGCTCACGATTACTGGAGATACCTTAAGCGCATTTAAGCAATGTTATGATGGCGGCTCAATAGACAGTATGATTAAAAAGCAGAATTTCAGCCCGTCAGAGTATCTCGGATTGTTTTTTGTATCTGATCTTGAATCCGCACCACACATGACAGTCACAGATCAGGATAAAGAAAATTTGAGCTTGTTTCTTGAATGGGCCTATGAGAACAGGTCTTCTTTTGATGCATCAGATATTTCAGGAGCTATTACAGGATATATTGAAGATAGATGTTCTGTCATGCAAAACATGGCACCGGAGACAATTTCTCTGGAAATGATGCATACTTATATGTCCTATATATCTTGCTTGAATTCACTTTTTGATAAGCTTAATCTGCTGGATGAATGTGTAAGGTCAAAAGACAGGTCTCCGGGATTTATTTTGTTTGGTTCCATAAGCAGGTCTGTTGAAAAATACATGATTGAGAATATAAGTCCTATGGTCAATGCAGACCTCTTATTCAACACATTGAAGCAGAAGCACCAGAACAGGTACGCACCGCATCTGTTACTGGATATTGCCGCATTCTCGGAAGAGTGGAATCTTACTGAAAAATACGGGTTTAGGATGTTGCATATTCTTGAGCTTTTTTCATCAAGTTATCTAAAAAGAGATATGAATGGAAATCTTGATGCGCACAAGTCTGATCTCCAGGAGATATACGAAGATCTTGGCGGAAATAGAGAACTGTTTCCGCATCAAGAACTTGTTGAAAAACCATCTACAGAAGGAATAATAATAGTGCGTACTCGCGGTTTTAAAAATAGTAGTAGAAAACCAGGATCTGGAGTTACTAGACTACAAATCCATGAAAAATAGTTTTTACATTTAAGATACTCTTAAATCTTTTCATTATAAACATTAAGAAACATAACTATCTCTTAATTTTTCTATCGTAAGATGGTAAAAGTTAATAAATATTCTATGTTCAATAGTAATACTAAAATAGCATAAATAGATGGTTTTTATGGAGATTACAAAAGATTCGGCAGATACAGAGACATATAAAAGCAGAAAAATAGGTGTTGATGCAAGTTCCCTTGATTACCATTCCATGCCATTATCTTATAATGATCCCAGGAATTTCAGGTCGTACAAGAACAGACATGGCAACAATGGTGCTGTTAAGCCGTCAGATAAGCTTAATAATATAGATTTGGATAGGATTCATTTCAGGATATGTTATACTGATAGCGATGCTGATAGAGTGACTAAATTTTTTGGCGATGATATCAATTATTATCTTGGATTGTTTTTGATATCAAACACAGAAGATGATAATCCTATCATAGATACAGATACTGAACAGCTTAATAACTTTTTAGAGTGGCTGTCTAAAAATATATATGGTATGGATACATCTGAACTCACAGATGATCTTGCAGGATATGTATCGTCAATAAGCGAGAATTTTAGGAACATGAAATATATAACATATGATGATAATCCAAATATTGCAGATATACAGATGTATATATCTAATTTAAATACGCTTCTAAATAAGCTTGATTGCCTTGACAGCTCAGTAAGGTCATTTGAGCAGACATCTACAAATTTCGCTTTAGGAGTAGTATATGACAACTTAACAGCATACATGAAGCAGAACATAGACAGTATAATGAATGTCAGTTCAATGATTGATATGATTGACAACAACAAAAAGAATCTTTTCGCACCCGCAGTCTTTGCTGAACTTTTGATTTTTTTGGAAACAATAGATGCAACCGGCAAACATAAAGATAAGATAAAAGAGACGCTTGAGTCTTTTTCAGACAGTTACAAAGAATGCGGAACATTCGGAAACCCGGATAATCCAAACCATACTTTGCAGTATGTCTATAATTCCCTCGGCGGAAAAAAAGAACTGTTTCCGGTAAAAGATACCCAGACAGGACAATATCTCAGGTTAAAAGCCGACTCTTAATCACTTATCTGCCTTCTCTTCCATCCTGTCCATATACATATTCAGGAATCCTACGCAATGGCTGGTAAGATATGGTGTCTTCCCGAGCGATATCTTCCTGGCGCCGGCATCCTCAAGTACCTTTACCTCATCATCTGAAATATCTTCCTTGTCGCCTAAGACAAAAAATGCGTTCTCAGATATATCAACAGAAGATATATCATCCCCGTCCTCGCAAAGAATATAGAAGTCGCAGGCCTTGTTCTCCTCAACAAGCTCTTCAAAAGTCTTCCTGCTGGAAAATATCCCCGGAGTCGTCTGAGTCACCCTTCCTTCCTCAAACCTTTCAATAGCCTTTTTCAAAAAGATTGTGATGTTTCTCTCATCAGGCTGGACTTTCCTGACTTTCTCACCTGTTATCTTAATATAGATAGGTGGGTTCGGCTCACCGAAAAGAATAGTATGGAACACGACATCACGTCTTAATGAATGCGACAGCCACAGCGCAGAATTCACAGCCCTTGCGATTATGTCCAGACGGCCGGCACCGCCTGCAGTGTCATTAAGATTGAAATCACCGCAAGTCCTGCCTTTAGTAGATTTCACATAGAAATGCCTCATGGGAAGATATATTAAGAGAGTTTTATAAATAAATATCATGCATCAATTCAGGATTCTTGTCACAGGAAATGTGCAGGGTGTAAGCTACAGGCGCTTTGCCAAGACATGGGCAGACAACATGGGCATCAAAGGATGGTGCCGGAACCTTGATGACGGAAGGGTGGAGATTGTCGCAGAGGGAAGCAAGGAAAATATTGACCGTTTTGGAGAGAAGCTAAAGGAAGGTCCACTCCTATCAAAAGTGTCTGACGTAGACATAAAGCACGAGCCGAAGACATCGCAGTTCAGCTCTTTTAAGATAAAGGGCAGGAATATATAGTTATCCCTAGACACTCAAAACTATATAAACAAAGTTTTCTAATTATTAAATATGGTATTCTCATTTTTTAAAAAACTTAAAAAAGATGTCAACAAGAAAACGCCCAAGATGAGCATAGACAGTATAAACCCTATAACCCGTGCTATGGACAAGAATCTTGAGAACCTCCAGAACCTAAAAGGCAAAAAAGTAACAATAGAGGTAAAATCCCTGTATGACCAGGTCTCAAATCTTTTGGTCATTAAAGAATATATCTCAGGAAAAGTTGTATATGTAGACACTTATGGCATAATGCTTGATAATGCAGTGCGAAAAAAATATGTCAACAACAAGTACCAGGGTGGTTTGCACACGCCGTCAAAAAAATGTCTGGTGTATCACAAGATTATAAATTATATCTATACTGATGATGAAGTTCCTGTTTTTAAGCAGGATATAAAGAAAGAGTAATATATAACAAGTCTTCTTCTTTTTTTGATAACACAACAGGATACCAGACCTAAAAGCATTTAAAACTATCAGCAATAATATAAAGGATTCAGTACAACAACACATATATTTGTGGGCTCGTAGCTCAGTCTGGCTAGAGCACCGGACTTTTAATCCGGGTGTCGGGGGTTCAAATCCCTTCGGGCTCACTCTTCTTATTTTTCTGATAATATTACAGGCAGCCACCTGAGCGAAGCGAACGGTGTCTTTATTGATCGACCTTATACAAGGTCGTCGTTGGCTCACTTTTTCTTTTTCCCTATAGTATTATTATAAGATGGCTTTGGTGTTTTTTGTTTTGAAACTTATTTGCATCTATTGAGTGATTACTAGGTGATAGATTTATAAAGTAATGAGATATTATAAAATTTATGCCGGATATTACAATAGATGATTTATTAGAATTAGGGCGAAGTACAGTAGTTAAAGAATTCTATCTGCCAATAGATGATACTGTTGATAATTTTGATGAAGCTTGGCTGAAAAATATAGTCTTAGGTACAGGGAGTTCTGAAGAAAAAATTAAAGCTATCAAATCTCATGAATGTATTGGCTCTGGAAATATTATTGCAGCAGAGTTAGAAAAATTAGGCCTTCAATTCTTATTTTATGCAGACAAGGATGAAAAACCTCTGAAAGATTTTAATGAGCTTGTCTTTGTAACTGGTGGTTCTGTTACCGATCGTAAACGACTCCATCAGATTGATTCAGGTTTTATAAGTGAACTTAAACAAACTCTTTTATACGATAAAGTTAATAAGGGATATATACAGGAACCTATTGACCCTAGTTTAGCTGAAATAGAACAAATTGGTAATTTTAAAGTGAATTCTTTTGGACCTAATAAACATTTTAATGACAGTAATCAAAAAATGAATGCTAGTAAGACATTTGAATATGAAAATGGTGAAGCTAATTTAGAATATTCTGCATCATTAAATCCGGAAGGTGTCATTGACGAGTTTAATATTTCACTGGAAATTACTTCTGGTAAAGAGAAGGGTCCATCAGATTTTTTAGCCAGAATTGATGTAAAAAATATAGATGGAAAATATGTCCCTAAAGCAGAAGTAAGAGTAAAATCAAAAAGAGCAAAACAACTGGGTTCATCTTACGGTTTGGTAAGTTATCATTTTGATTCTGACGGCCAATTCGATTATATTAAATTATTCGGTTCAGAACTTGTTTTTAATCGCAAAAATATTAAGAATATGGGAGAATTATATGCAAAACTTGAAGGTGTTGTATGGCATAATGATAAATACTATCTAAAAATTACCGATACATTAGCTGATGGAGAAATTAAAGCATTGTTAACACGAGATGGTATAGAACATCATGTAACCTCATCATTAAATAATGGCGATTTAGTATTGGAAGATGAGTATGATCTTGTTCCAATTGTAAATTTGGCTGCAGCACCGGGTTTAACAAATGATTTATTAACTATTCAGTATTACAGGCAATTAGCTGAAGAGTTTAGTCAAATTGGGTTTTTTAAGAACTCTCCTATTGAAAATGCTGGAATTGATTATGTTCATGCTATAAAAACTCTTGCAAACATTCAAAACATGTCAGATTATGAAATTCCATTACTTATATGATTTTTATTGTTTTAACCATGACCTCAAGCTAATGTTTTCAGCTATGTTGAATTTTCAGGTTTCCTGAAAAGCTTGGAATTGCATTACAATTCCATGAAAGCTTGGAATTTTAATTCCATGACTTGAGTGTCATAAAGATGCTCTGGCTTTTTCAATGAAGTTGAAAAGCTTGGAACGAAGTTCCATGATTCTGAAGTCAGTTCTGAAGCCAGTTTTGAAGCCAGTTTCAATCAACCTGCCACCCGAGCGTAAGCGAGCGGTGTCATAGATGCCCTGGCTTTCTGAAGCCAGCAAAAAACACTTATAACCTTTCCCCGACCAATATCTAACTACCCTTTCAGGTGATACCTATGGAAAACAGCATGTCTCAGAACTCGGAAGAGCTCATCCACTGGGCAGACCAGGTCGCAGACCAGATAATAGAAGAAAAAGGCGACAAAGATATCTACACTTGCGCATCAGGCATAACACCGTCAGGCACAGTCCATATAGGCAACTTCAGGGAAATAATAACTACCGACCTCATAGTGAAAGCTTTAGAAGACCGGGGCAAAAAAGTAAGATTCATATACTCCTGGGACGACTACGACCGGTTCAGGAAAGTCCCGAAAAACCTGCCTGAACAGGACCGCCTGAAACAGTTCATAGGATATCCTGTCACATCAGTCCCCGACCCATACGGATGCCACAATTCATATGCCGAGCATTTCGAGAAAGAGCTTGAAGAATCTTTAAAAGACCTGAACATGAGCATAGAATTCATAAGGCAGAACGAGAAATTCAAAGCCTGCACATATGCGCAAAGTATAAGGATTGCCCTGAAAGCAAGGGCAAGGATAAAAAAAGTCCTTGACAAGTTCAGAAAAGAAGAGCACAAAGAAGACTGGATACCTCTTGAGGTCTACTGCGAAAAATGCGGAACAGACTTCACGCAGATAACAGACTACGATGAGGAATACACAATAACATACACATGCAAGTGCGGCCACACAAACAAGATAGACTTCAGGAAAGTAGGCATCGTAAAGCCGCCCTGGAGAGTGGACTGGCCTATGAGATGGGACTTTGAGAAAGTGGATTTTGAGCCTGGCGGCAAAGAGCATTCAAGCGCAGGCGGTTCAAGAGACACGGCAAAAGTGATAGTCAAGCATATATTCAAGACAGAGCCGCCGGTATACAAGATGTATGATTACATAATACTCAAAGGTATCGGCGGAAAGATGTCAGGCTCTTTGGGAAATACCATATCTGTCAAAGATGTCCTTGATGCATATCTTCCCGAACTGGTCCGCTTCCTTTTCGCAGGGACCAAACCCAACAAGGAGTTCGCAATAGCTTTTGATGACGAGATATTCAAGATATACGATGATTTCTATAAGGCCGAGCGCGCATATTTCCTTGAGGATGAGCCGAATCCCAGGAAGCTTGCACACCTGAAAAGAGTATACAGGTTATCCATGC
>JAGLUQ010000070.1 GCA_023134675.1 Candidatus Aenigmatarchaeota archaeon
ATAGATCAGTATCTTACAGATATTGGTACTGCACAAGAAATTATGTGTGAATGGCTAAGAAGCATAGTACATCAAAGAGATCCCTACGAAGGTCGTTTAAGAAAAGCTAGAAAAGGCTGTTAAATAGAAAAAACAACAATCATATCTCTTTCTCAAAAACCTTACTTTCATCTCTCGCACCTAACAGATATAAAACCCAAAACAGAAATATCACACATGGAAATCAAAAAGATAAACGACGACATCCACCTTATCAAACTAGGCGGATTGGAATCAAACATATACCTGATAAAGAAAAAAGTTCTGATAGACACAGGCCTTGGCTACCACAAAAAGATGCTGGCCGAAGCCCTAGATTCCCTGCACATCAAATTCACAGGCATAGAGCGCATCATATTCACGCACGCCCATTACGACCACATAGGCGGCAGAGACATGTTCACGCAAGCGAAAACAGCAATACACAAAGATGATGCAAAAATCCTGGAAAAAGGCGACATCACAAAAAGCTGCGCCTTCGCATTCAAAAAGACTTTAGAACCAAAAAAAGCAGACCTGGTCCTCAACGACAGCGATATCATACGTATAGATGCCATGAGACTGGATGTCATCCACACCCCGGGCCACACAGAAGGATCAATCTGCCTTCACGATGAGAACAGCAAAATCCTGTTCACAGGCGACACAATCTTCTCAGACACGATAGGAAGGACAGACCTGCCGGGCAGCAGCTCAGAAGACATGATAGAATCCCTTAACAAGCTGAAAGACCTGGAAATATCAAAAATCCTGCCAGGGCACGGAAACATGATAGAGACAGATGCAGAGAAGCAGATTGAAAAAATTATTCAGATGCATGCTGGTTAATTTCTATAATATTTAATGTTTTCATAAGGAAAATGTGAAAGAATTTATGGCTAACTTAAATAAATCATATCTTTCAATATTTCTTCCTTTCCTCTTATTACCTGTTTTGATGGTTCTATGCTTATTGATTCATTAATGTAATCTAATGCGTCTTTATTTCTTCCCATTTGATAAAGAGCATACCCCTTAAGAAATAATGCAGTAGGATACTCTTTATTATTTTTAGTGATTTCTATTGACTTATCGAGCCATTCAATTGACCTATCAAATTCTTGCAATCTATAAAGAGACTCAGCCATACCAGAACTTATGTAAAATTCATGATTTTCATAGTCAGGATATTCCAAAGCTTTTTCAAAACACTTCAATGCTTCAGCATATTTTAAATCATTCCGAAGAAAAATAAATCCTTTATTTGCCCATTGAATAGCATTCTTTGGATAAAATATATCAGTTGCTACTGGGATACTATTTGTTTTTTTATACGTTTTTTAAGCATATTCATAAACATCCTACTAACTTTCTATTAAAAACTTAACATTTGCAGTTTTTAAAAAATTGTAAATAGTGCTGAAACCAATGCTCTTTAATAAAACTGAAAACAACATTATTTAGTAATAATTTATAGTATTGAACTTTAAAAACTTTTATTAGAACTTTACAAAGAAGTATTGCTTTTTATTGAAGGTATATTGCACGTCTTAACTTTTCAATAAACAAAATTGTTCTTCACACAAAAACAAAACATGTTAATGTGAAAGTAACACCCGTTCATTTCTTATGGAAACATATAAAACACAGCACAAAACTTAAGCAAATAAAAAAAAAGAGACACAGCAAACACAGCAGTGTATGAACGTGAAAGAATCATATATACACAACCCCTTTGTTTCTTATGGAAACCTTTTATATATCTTTTGGTCTGTAATACATTTTACAAAGACACCCCTTCATTTCCTATGCACATATGACAACACAAAGTGAACGACCCGTTCATTTCCTATAGAAACCATTTATATATCTTTTGGTTCAGACAGCTTTGTGTAAAAAGTAGCTTTTATGTATAAAGTCAGAATTTTATGTATAAAACCAAACTCACCCAAAACTATATAAATACTAAAACTCAAAATAAATAATACCACTTATAAATGATAATTAACTGATTATATTTTGATGGTGTATTATATGACGAAAGGCAATATTGTATTGATTCCGGATGTCGGTGGTTTTTGTTCGGGTAATCTAAAAATGATTAAAGACGTATCTCTAGAGGCAAAACAGATTCTGCCTATTTTTTCAGAATATGATTCTGCAAAAGATTTTTTAGAAGACGCTCTTGGTTACTCTGTAGATGCCCATACTGAGGCAGCCTATCTTGTTCCGCTAAATCACGCCCGTCTTGATGCCGTGGACAGGATGCTTTATGATGACAATACACCTCTTCTCGGTCCTAATGCAACTGAAAAACAAATCAAGAAAGTAGTTGCTGCACTGAAAACAGAAAAATCAGATCTCAAGCACCATATCAAAGCTGAATTAGATAATCTCTCAGATGGAAGTTTTCAGTATTCTCAAAAAGATTTAACAAGTGCAATACGTGCAGCCACAGCACAGCAAATACCTGCTGTTGTTCCGCCTCATCTTTGTGAAAAATACAGAGATGAATTAGGTGATATTGCAGCGTATTTAGATGATGGGAACTCGTCCTCATCAAAAAGCAGTCATGTTTCCTTGATAAGAAACGAGGCAGGGAAATACAATGCCCATGATTTTATTTATAAGGGACTGCCAATTACAGCAGCAGCAATAATATTAGCAACAGCATTGTATAAGTTTTTCGAAGGTGCCGGCGGCATCTCAAAAGAAGTTGTATATGATTCTGAAGTACAGTATGATAGTCCTGTGGTAGGTGCAAATAACACACCAGACAATCAGGATCAAATAGTGCCGGATGAAAATCGCCCTGACTGGCTCATTCAAAAAAAGAACTCGCCCGGTAATGAATACTTTGAGATAGACCGCGATTTACTGCCGATTGAGGGAGCAGGACTCAAGCTTGTCGACGGCAATGATGACAAATATGATGACAGTGTTATGAAGCCCAACGACGGCGTTCCGGAGATGATGGCAGGTATTGATGAGGTGCTAGTGATAGATTTGGAAGGAAACGAGAATATGTGTAAAGTGGGCGTCTTAATAGTTGACAACGATTTCTTTAACAAATACGACGGAGTTCTGGCACAAGGCCCTGATTGGGGTAAACATAATCAACTTCTCTTGGATAAAGAAAACGTGTTTTCTGAAATATCTGATGGTGTGTTTGCGACGATGTTCTCGATATCCAATCAGAATCACTTTAGTGGCACTTTTAACTCTAAAGGACCGGTCATTGCTTACGAAAATCATTCTCCTGTGGTAGGTGTAGATGACACACCAAATCCGCAGGCTGCTGACGAAGAATTTAATAATCGCCCTGACTGGCTCATTCAAAAAAAGAACGTACTTGGTAATGAATACTTTAAGATAGACCGCGATTTACTACCGCTTGAAGGAGCCGGACTCAGGCTTGTTAAGGGCAATGACAATAATTATGATGATGGGGATATGAAGCCTAACGATGGTGTTCCAGAGATGATGGCAGGTATTGATCTTATAAATGGTGATGTTATAATTGTTATAGACAAAGATTTAGAGATAAAATATGGTGGAGCAATACCGAAAATAAGTGATGAGTCAAACAATCGAATTCATCATACATTGTATTATGACGAAATTGCGCCAGACATTTTTTGTGCAAAAGTTCCGATTGAAGGACACAATGAGATATGTTTTGTTGGCAAGAGTAAGGCTGACGACCTTGAAGATCTTAAGAGAATACCTATAATTGCTTATGAAACAAATAGTTTTGGTCCAAATTGATTCTTAGACCCTGTTTCATCATCACTTGCAATTTTTGAGCACCGATAGTATACAATGCAACAGGTGCCGCAATACCTCCACTGAAAAACATTACTGCAGCAGAGCCGATGAATGTTCCGACATTGCATCCTGCTTCTATCCAGTCATTTACATCGTCCTCGTTTTCTACGCAGAATTCGGGCTTTATACACAAAGCCAGTTCAGACAACCTTTATTTCTTCTGCCCGAACATCCCCAGCTTAAACTGCCTTGCCTTCTTGCCGAAAAATGCATCAACCTCAGACTCAAGCACAGAAAACTGCTGCCGAAGATAAGATGTCACCTTGAAATTGCCCATAATATGCTTAGCAGGCTCAATATACTTGCGCACAGTACCTTCAGAGACTGTCAGGAGAAGCTTTCCCCCGCACGCGCACTTGCCTGTCAGCGGCACTCTCCTGTACTTGGCATTGCAGCCCACACATCTCATCTTCTGCCTTGAGAAAGTCCTCATATTGCCCTTGATATCTTTAAGGAGATGCTTCTCAAGAATCTTCTCAGACACATCGTTCTCATCCACGGCAACCGCCTGTGTGGCAAGCTTAAGCTGCGACTCCAGCTTCTCGCTCATAGTCTCAAGAACAACATATCGTGACTTATAGACAGCATCATTAATATTATCAGTATCATGCGTGAACATAGAATGATACACGCCCGGCTTTCCCATCAGATCCTCAACAATAGTAATCTTTTCCTTTATCTCCCAGGGCTTCTTGAACTCCATCGTATCCTCATAAAAACTCAGAGGATAAGAATCCACAATATCAACAGTCCATGCCTCATCATCCACCTCTTCCGGATCAAGATGCGTCGTCAGGACCAGAGGCGCATCCATAGTGGCGGCACCTCTTGTAGTCGGCAGGTATTTCCTTGAGAAATTTACAAGAGCATCCATAAGAAGAAGTATAGAATCCTCATCACCGTCACAGTTCCTGCGCTTGGCAGCATGCCAGAACGGGTGTGCATAGCATATCTTAGCTGGCGTGAACCCGATAATCCTGCCGATTATACCTGCAGATGTATGCGGCGCAAGACCTATCACAAGCTGACCTACAAGATCCTCCTTTTTCTTCACGCGATAGAAAGGTTTCTGGTCATACACTTTAACCAGAAGCTCATCAACAAACTTACACACATTAATGAAATAGCCAACACAGGAGAAGTCAGAATTGTCAGAGATAATTATGTCCTGCGCCTTAAGCTCTATCACCTGATTATCGTTCTCAATAGGTTTTCCGTATATGTCCTTATCATACCCAATCCTCTTAATAGCATCAACAGACACATCAATCTCCTTAAGCTTGAAATGTGTGACAGGCACATCAACAGCATCATATCTCGTAGTCCCGTCCTTGTTCACGTAAAGCCCGTATTTTTCACGCAGCAACCCTTTCTCTACAATTTCCATATCCTTGCCTGCACCGGATAATCCGCGGACACCTTTAAGAAGCTTGGGCAGAACATTTATGCCGACTTTTTTAGCCGCCCTGTCAATGACATCTTTAGGATTAACAACCATCATGCGGTACCTGTCTGTAGGGACACCGCAATGCACCTTATCAGCTACTGACTTCTTGCACTTGGAACAGAACCTGTACTCCTGCGCCTCCGTCCCGCAGGCAAAGCAGGACCTGTTAAAGACAGGCATATTGCATTTAGGGCACCTGAAAGTCGGAAACGATGTGCTGACCTTTCCAAGAGAATACGAATCCATAATATTTCTCATGCGCCCTCCTTCATCCCCGCACGGGAACAGGACCTGTGGCCTGCCTTTCATAAGCCTTCTTTCAGCTTTCTCCGGCCGTCCCATCTTAAGCCCCACCCGTGTAGGTCCTTTCTCCCTGAACTTCACGCCTGAAAGCTTAGATATCGCATCAACAACATTCTTTGATTCACGCACAGTCTTTAATCTGTCTTCAGCACTTGATTTCCCA
>JAGLUQ010000071.1 GCA_023134675.1 Candidatus Aenigmatarchaeota archaeon
CCTATGAGTTATGTACCAATTTTATATGCAATACTTGGTATCTCCCTTATTGCTTCAGTTTATGTTTCTCGTAAAAAACCAGAATTATTGCGGAATAAAAAGATAATTATAAGTTTAATTATTTTTTTCATAATTAGTGCAATTGGCTGGATAAGTGCAATTCCTCAAATTACCGGTTGTGAGCCTTACAGATGCGGTGAAGATTTTACTTGCGCCAAACCGACAGATTTAGGTTTAAAAATAACAACCGGTGAATGCACTCCTGAATTTTCTGAAGAGATAGATTTTTCCTGTGTAAAAGAAAATAATATTTGTGTTAAGATTCAATGAAATAATAAACCTGCTCAGTTTATCTCAAAGAAGACTTCTGATATCTTCAATCTCTTTTTGTTCAAGCACAACATTT
Organism: Candidatus Aenigmatarchaeota archaeon; assembly: GCA_023134675.1. GTDB lineage: Archaea > EX4484-52 > EX4484-52 > EX4484-52 > GLR71 > GLR71. Next base: position 407 of record JAGLUQ010000071.1, read on the forward strand.
TTGCACTTGACAAGGAATGCGGGTGTTCTCTTCATAATAAACTCGTAGTTCTGGTTTGGCACTTTTCGGTTAACATAATACTGCGAATCTATTCTAGCAGAAAAAGCTTTATCAATTAACTCAAAATCTTCAGTAGAAAAGTGCCCTTTTAAAAATCTTTTTGTAAATTCGATAGTGCATGAATGAATCTCGCATTTTATTCCTATTTTCATAAGCAAAGAATAGATTCCATGATAAATAGTATAATATGCAGTAGTCAATTGCCAGTCTCTGCTTTTTGAAGTTCTTAATGTGTCTAAAGCTTCCTCTGCTTTTATTAGATAAGCATCTCTAAGATTATCGTTTGGTTCAACAAGCTCAATACCTTTCTTTTGCTGCATACACCATTTTATCTGGTCCATTTCGCAACCCTCCTGACAAATCCTTCTGCATCTTTTATTAAAATATGATTCCCTATAATCTCTTTTAACAGAATATCATCATATATTTCTTTCTCAAAAATTTTCATAGGATAACTCTTTATATTTATATCAATTCCGTACTTCTTACCAATATCCTTGATCTTGGCTTCATCAAACTTTCCTACAATAAACATATCAAGGTCAGAATCGTCTTTTTGTATTCCTTTAGCATAACTGCCAAAGATTAAAACTATTCCTTGCATGCATTCATCTGCTTTTTCAAGCACTTCTTTGATTAAATGATTATCTTCCAGAAACTGTATTTTCTTATACTGTTCTGTTAAAAGAAGGAATTCTCTTGAAAGAGTTGATTTTCTTATAGCATAAATCTTAATCTTACCTTTGGTCTGTGATTCTAGAACCCCTTCCTTTTCAAGCTTAGCCAACGTTACAAAAGCGGTTCTTGAGCTCACATCAAGAAGCTTTTCAACTTCCCGGATATAATACTCTTTATCATAGCCTTTTGTGAACAGGCTTAGAATCTTCAGATCAGTATTGTTTACTTTAGTAACCATATGAATATAAAAGTAAACAAAGTTTATAAATGTTTTGATTTTTAGGCTCTGTAGAAACCTTGTTTCTATTTTAAAAAAGAAACATTTCACACTTCTTATAACAAGCACTTAACAGTCCCATACTCCCTCTACTTTTTCTCACCATTAAAAACCTTTTTCGTGGCGCAGACAATCCATTTCCAATGCAAAACCAGATGAACCATGATAAGCAGGCCCATGATAAGACCGCTCCAGTCATGCAGCACTGATATGTTTTTTACATGTAACACCTTATAGGCTGACACACCAATTATCTTTACCAGTCCCGGCCATTTGATCAGCCCTGTAAAAAAACAGATAAAAAAGGATATCGCTAATCCGACGTCAATCCAGAAGTTCAGTTTCATTCTGTCCATCTCAATCCCTCATCACTGAATTCTAGCTTCCTGCCTTGATCTCTTCTGCCATATCTTTTATTTGTGCAGGTGAAAATGCATACTCATCTCGCATATCTTCAAGAACAGTATCTACAGTATAGTTTCCTTTAAAGTCAAACTCAGTAATTATCCTGGACAAAAGAATCTCTGCATCAATTTCCCAGAGGTCAGCTACTTCCTGAACAGTCAAAATCTTCATTTCTGACCCTTCAATCTCCACTGAATGTTCATGTTCATCATCATGCTCATGATCAGAAACACAACCGCTAAGTGCAACTAAAAGCACCAGGCCAATTAACAAAAATATTTTTTTCATATTTTAACCTCTAAATGTAAAAAATAAAAAAAGTTAGGTAAATTATATTTTACCTAAAAAAGACAAAACTATCTCCTGTAAACTCCATAGTACCGGATGAGCCGCCACGAATTGGCTCATGTGTACAAGAACCGCTGACAGTTACAGCAACATCACCCTTAAGATTATTCGCAATTGCATATTGCTGTATCTCTGCCTTATCAAAATATACCTGGACTAGACCTGTTCGTGTCACACGAGCACTTATTGCCTCAGCAGCAACTTCACCCTCAATCATAAATTGTATATCCGCATCAGTTATCTTCATTCCTCTCAAATTACGGCCTAAAGTCACCATAACATCATTATCTGCATTACTTTCACTATTAGCATTCAGGCTAATCGTACTGGGATCAATCCATATATTTATTTCATCAACAGTAGCCGTCACTAAACTGCCAAGCATACCTGCAACCAAAAAAACACTGCATATTGCCAAAGCCCATTTTCTCATATCTTTATCCATTATTATCACCGCAAGTTTCATTAACATCCAATACGTTATATGTATATAATAGTTGAAACTATACATATAGTTTACTGAAACTATGAAAATGACAAATTCATCAAAAAACAGTCAAGAAAAATAAGACAGGAATCAAACTATTTTCTCAAGCATCTTCAGCTTCTCAAGATTCCCTTCCATCTTCATATTCGCCAACCCGACAAGAAACTCAAGATATTCTGAAGACACAAATACCTCACCTGACGAACCGGCAGGAACAGAAAACCCGGAAGTCCCGTGCACCTCAACCATTATCTTTCCTTTAAGCTGATATACCCCGCTCCGTTTAAACCCGCCCCGATACACTGTCTCAAGAAACCTGGAAGCAGAATCAATATCTTTACAACACACATGCAATATCATAGGCTCAAACTTGAACCACAGAACACCGCCCTCATATCGTCCTATAGCATCTTTCACATCAGAGACAACAACAGCATCATGCCACTTGCCCAAAAAGGAAAAAGACGACTTCTTGTTCAAAACATCAGCCTGTGCAACAACAATCCGTCCCGAGCAGCTGCTTGTAGTGTAATAAGAATCAGATTCATTGATTGCATCGACAAGATTAGAGACTAAAGCATCAGCCTCGCCCTTATCCCTTGCCTTAAGAAGCTTAGATAAAGCTATATCCTTATCTTTCTCAAACATAAGAAGATCATTCCTTCTTAAGGTCAATGCCGCCCGCAAGCTTATTTCCATGATTTCCTTTTGTCATCTCAACCGGAAACCTCTGCTCATACTCTTCCATGACTTCATCAATAGCTTCCTTGGAATTCACATTGCAAAGATAAGAGACCTTCATTATCAGGTACATCATGTCGCCGATGAAGTTCTTTACCTCTCCGTAATTCTCAGCAATAAGCCTCTGCTGCGTCGGCACATCTACCCACTTGATAATGTTCCAGAACTCGCCAATCTCCTCGTTCATGTTAAGCAACAAGTCTTTGATAGATGAAGGAGTGCTCCAATCACGCGCGTCATTAAACTTCTTTATTGTCTCTTGCGTTTCTTCCATTATAAAAATAGAAATCTTAATTATTTAAGGGTTTTGTTTTGAAATATAACTTTTATTTTTCTATAATTCTCCAAGTTTTTCCTTGATGTCCAAATAAGTGCTGAAAGTTCTGTCATAAAATTCGTCTAAATTATTAGGAGGTACTTGTATGGAATGTATATGATCTTTTAAATCATAGAATTCTTCCACAATTCTTTTGTCTATAATCTTATCAAAAGCATTTTTATAGTTGATTAAAGTTCTTTCATCTTCCGGCCACCCAGCCTTATTTTTTTTGTAAGAAAGTGGCAGTGTTGTAGTAAAGGCAAAATTATGCCAGGCATCGATAATATGACGTGCTTCGTTCCCATGCACCATCAATTCTATTTCCATATTTCTCTTCCTTTCTTCAAGAATCTTATTTTGCAACCCCCGATACTGTATCATTATTTCATCAGCAAGATATTCTCCAATATTTCCTCCTATTCTCTGGAAAATAATAAGGTCTTCAATTTCAGGGTAATATGTATCTGCCCAGTTTTCTGAAGATTCTTTAATCTTCTCATCCCATCCTAACTCTTCAGCTTTCAGATGCGCAAACTCTTCTGCAAAAGTATCGTCAGTATATTCCCTTAGATCCTGATTAAGTGTAATAGCTTCCTTTTCTATTAATTCTGGGCATAGTATTATGCAGGATTTTCCGTTCCCTAAAACATTAACTCTTGCAGGAAACTGATAAGCAGGTCTCAAATAAACGTCTTTGACATAAAGATGCTCTCCGCCGGGAGGTAGCACGCTCTTTAAAACAATTTTTAGCTCGTCTTTTGACACTGTTTTAAGGTTATAATCAATTTCAATATCAAATACATTTTCATACTCTGCCTTTTTTGCACCAATATCCATTTTCCCGCCCCTACATGCATTCAATCATCTTTTTAATCAGGCTGTCATTGTAGCCGACTATACTCAGACGGTTCCTGTAAGCATCAATTCCGCCTTCTTTTTCCGCTACATATCTCATCATATCTTCAAAAGAACTGAACTCTGTCGACCCTTCGCAAAATTCTATCCCTAATTCACAAGTATCTCTAATCAATCCAAAATTACTTTCATCAAACATTTTCGAAAAAGTGTTTTCAATCTTGTCTCTTATTCCAGCCACTCTTTCCCTTATTTCTTTCGCCTCAGCCGGAAGATTATTTGTGAGAACGGATTTTGTTCCCCCTACCAATATTTCGTTGGTGACCTGGTTTCCCGAGAAAACACCAATCTTTAATCTATATTCTTCCAAATCGCCTTTAACGCCAACATCAAAAATGGTCCCTTTTATTTCAGGATAACTGTAAATAAACTCACCGCCATTGTCTAAAACTCCGGTAAATATCCTAAGCCGCATACCGTTAACCCCGCCAATATCAAAAGAGACTGGTTTTTCATATTCCTCTTCAGGAAGGCTTTCCAGAATATCTTTGGTTGTTTTTCTCGTAATACTGAAAGAATCTGCTTCAGGATCAAGTATAAACGTATTTATATGGGGCAGTGTCCCTCCCATATTTTCCATATATTCATTTGTTTCAAATTTCTCTCCCTTAAGAAGTTTCTCTAAATGTGCACTGACTTTCTCTAAAGGCTCATTTTTCATGACAGGCATATAATTTATTCCGTCGCCAACATCTTCATAATGTCTTAATGATTCCTCCTCCACAATACCATCAGTAAAAAGCCTGTATGTATTGCCTATAAAAAATCCTCCATAATAATTTTTTCCTTCTCCTAGCTCCTGAACTTTTTCAACTTTCCCGTCTTTCCAATATCTTCTGAACTTTCCAATATCTTCTGTTTTCTCGTCTTCAGAAATAGAATCTTCATATAATATATCCCTGTATTCTCTCCATTCAGGAGATATGACTGCATCTCTAATAAATTTTTCTTTTGCAAAAAACGCAGCCGCCCGGTT
>JAGLUQ010000072.1 GCA_023134675.1 Candidatus Aenigmatarchaeota archaeon
CTGATAATCTTCCCGGTTATTTCATTAAGGGTGAAAATCCTGCAGGCTTTTTTAATCTTACAAAATATTTTATAGATCTGACTGTTCTTGACAGATTTATTGTAAATGAACCTTTTAGGGAAAACATAGACGCTATTATTTTTGAGCATTCCTACAAAGAAAAAGATTTTACTCAATGGAATCTAATTTATTTTTATGGAATGCATCTTGGATATAACATCTTTGATAATGAAAAATTTAGGATTCTGAAATATTTTATTGATCATGAACTTACGCTCTTAAGAAGCGAAAAAATAATCTCCAAGACACAGAAGGAAAAAGCAAAAGAACCAAACTCATTTCGCCTGATAGCCCCCAAAAAACTTTTTAGTCGGATAAATGATAACATATCAGCCTTGTCTTCAAAAGCTACATCTTCTCCGGAGACTCTATTTCCAGAAGACCTAACCCCGTCCTTATGACCTGCGCAACAGACAATACAAGCGCAAGCCTTGCATCCCTCAAACCCGCATCGCCTTTGAGGATATGGGTAGAATTGTAGAAATTATTGAATTCCTGCGCCAGCTCAAAAAGATAGTTGCAGATTATGTGCGGCGATATATTCTTTCCGGTAGATAATACAATATGAGGGTACTCGGCAAGCCTCTTGACTATCGCCTGCTCTCTCTCCCCCGCAAGCGCAGAAGCATCACATTTTTTAATCTTCCCTGCCTTTCTCAATATGCTTTTCGCCCGCGCGTAAGTATACTGTATATATGGTGCGGAATTGCCGTTGAAATCCAGCGCCTCATCCATATCAAAAGTCACGCTCTTTCTCGCCTCAACCTTGAGTATAGAGTATATCACAGCACCTTTCCCGACAGCCTCAGCAATCTTTTTCTTCTCAGTCTCGGAAAGCTCCGGGCTCTTCTCGCACACGACTTCGTATGCCTTCTTTATCGCCTCATCAAACACATAATCAAATGTGATATATCTGCCTCTCCTGCCTGACATCTTGACTCCCGGCAGGCTCACAAGCCCGTATGACAGATGATACAGGTTATCAGCATACTTCTTGCCCATTATCTTAAGCGCAGTCTTAAGCTGCTGCTGCGGCAGTTCCTGCTCGCATGCAATGACATTTATAGCCTTATCTGCCTTCACCTTCTCAAACTTCCATATAGAATATGCAATATCTCTTGTAAGATACAATGTGGTCCCGTCAGACCTGACAAGGACAGTCGAAGGCATATCATATTTTTCAAGATCAATTATCCATGTGCCCTGATCTGTCTTCTTGAGTGCCTTCCTCTTCTTGAGCCCGTCAATGACCTTGCTGGCGCCGCCATCTATTATAAACATAGACTCGTAATCGTATGAATCAAACTTTATGTCCATTCTTGCAAATGTCTTCTTGAACCCTTCCGTGCAAAGGTCGCCCACTTCCTTGAAAAGCCTGGATGTCTCCCTGTCGCCTGCCTCAATTTTCTGGAGCATCTCTTTGGTCTGTCTCTCCATATCTTTTTCGCCGGCAAGAACAGAATCAAGCTTCCCGTACATATCAGGCCATTTATCCTTAAGCTCTTTCTTGACATCAGCATCGTCAGCCATGAAAGCAGAGGTTATGGCATATATCTTGCCCATCCATACATCCGGCCTCTCGGTAACCTTCCTGTCCTTGAGTTTCTTGTACCCGAAAGCCACTTTAGCGACCTGAAGTCCTATATCATTCATGTAATAGTGCGAGACCACCTTGTAATCCAGCATAGAGTACAGGTTGGTCAGTGATTTACCAAGTATAGCATTTCTTGCAGAGCCTATATGAAGCGGGTGTATAGGATTCGCAGACACATACTCTACTATCAGTTTCTTCTTCTTGCCTTCATCACAGGAGCCGTACCTGTCTTTCATCTTCTCTATATCTTCAGCAACACTCTTGGCAAGCTTTTCAGGGTCAATGTAGAAATTAAGATAAGGTCCAAGAATCGCGCATCTTTCAATAATCCCTTTTCCCATAATCTTTTTGTCAATCTTTGCCTTGAGTTCTGATGCAATATCACCAGGACTTTTCTTAAGCTCTTTTGACAGCGCAAAGCACGGGAAAGATATGTCTGCATCAATGTTCTTCGGAGGCTTCTCAATCCTTGCATCCTTCACCCCGGCAGATTTCAGAAGCGTTATTGCCTCTTTCTCTGCAATATCATAAGCATACATAGTATCAATCTGTTTTTGTGCAGAAATCTATTTAAGATATAAGTGAAATGCTTAAAGAAAAAGTGATATCAAAAAATTATTTGCTTTTCTTTATCTTGATTGCGTCAGCAAGCGTGTATACCAAGCTTTCTTTATGTCTTGACATACCGTTCCTGCTTCTATTCCTTCGTTCGCCATCCTTTCCGTCAGACTCTCTAGGTTTCTTGTTGTTGACAACATTGCCGTCCTTGTCAAGCTGTTCAATCTTGTTGATTATCCGTATCTTAAGCTTTTTTTCAATCTTTTTAGCAAGACCCAGGCGCGGTTTAAGATCATTGTGCTCAATCTTCTGTATCACAGAACTGTGCTCGTTGACCATCAGGCCGAAATCTTTCTGTGTTATGTCTGCTTTCTCACGCGCTTTCTTGATAATGTCCCCGAAATCATCCACAAACTCAAAATTGACCTTAGGCAGTTCCGGCCTCTTCTTGAAATCCTTTTTAAAATTCTTTCTGGGTCCGTACGATCCTCCTTCTTTTTTACCAGGCACGCACGAGTAGCACGCTTCAATGTCTGCACCTTCAAGGCTAGTTTTTCTGGTCTCCCGTGTGCTTCCGCAGATGTCGCATGCTCCCATTAAATCAACTGTATCTTTGTTTTTTTGTTTCTCATAAGAAAGAGACTAATATGAATTTACAGCAAAGCTTTTTAAGCTTTACGCAGGAAGGGAGACAAATACATGATATCCTGCAAAACATTTATCAATATCCGGTCAATATCTGTTTATATGGCAGGTAAAGATGCAGAGGTCAAGAGAAAGGTGAGAGAGACATATGATTATATCTCTGACCATTTCAACGTCACCAGAAACTATATGTGGAAAGAATGCGCAGGCTTCATAGAGAAGGCACCGGAAGCTTCAGCATTCCTTGATGTCGGATGCGGCAACGGCAGGAACAGTTTTCATGCTCTAAAACACAGCTTCAGTGTGGTCAGCTGCGACATATCATCAGCCCAGCTTAAGGTCGTCAGGACAAAAGCAGGGAATGACAGCCGCAATCTTCATCTTGTCCAGTGCGACGCCTCATCCCTTCCTTTAAAGCCTGCTTCTTTTGACCATGTTCTCTTCATAGCAGCGATCCATCACCTTCCGACAGAGAAAGAGCGGATAGAAAGCCTTGAAGAGATAGGAAGAGTTCTTAAGCCGGAAGGAAAAGTCCTTGTCAGTGCCTGGGCCTTTGACCAGCCAAGATTTAAAGGCATAAATGAAGAGAAAAGAGACATCATCCTCAAGTGGGATAAGAGATACGACAGGTTCTATCACCTCTTCTGCAAAGGCGAGCTTGAAGATATCTGCAGGAAGGCAGGTTTTGATATAATTTCATCTTTTCGGGCTCAAGATAACTATTATGTCGAGATGTCCAAAAGATATTAATATCTTCTCATCCATACTATATCTATGGTAGAGATGTATTGCCACAGATGCGGAAAGAAAGTAGATGAGCACTGGGACTTCTGCCCGTCATGCGGTGCTAAAGTGATGAGGCCTGTGAAGTTCGAAAGGCCGTCTCCATTGTTCTCTTCAGATAATATTTTCAGCTCTTTCAAAAAACAGCTTGACGAGATGAACAGGCTTATGTCTATGGATATGAAAAATATGGAAAAAGACTTTGAGGTCTTTGACCTTAAGAACGGTTCCGAGCCGAAGATAAAAAGGAACGGTTTCAGTGTATCCATAAGGTCTGGCACAGACAGGAAACCGCAGATCAACATAAAGACATTCGGCGATGTTGACAAGAAAAAGCTTCATGAAGAGCTAAGTAAGCGTTTTGGTATAAAGCTTCAGAATATGCCAGAGAAAACAGGAGCGATAAAGGCAGAACTTCCGGCAGAAAAGATGCAGGGATCCAAAATAAAAGAGATGCCCAAAATCACAGAAGAGCCAAAGACTGACATAAAGCGCCTGCCTGATAAGATAATCATAGAGACAAATCTCCCTGATGTCGAGTCCGAAGATGATATAATAGTCCATACTCTTCCCGAATCAATCGAGCTTAAAGCCATAGGAAAAAAGAAGATGTATTTCAGGATAATGCAGATTCCTAAAGGCTGGCAGCTTATATCAAAGACATTTAAGGACAGCAAGCTAAAGCTTGAGTTTAGGCCCCGCAGCTAGTTTCTTGTTATACCTGCCTACATATATTTTGAACTCTTCCATACCTTTTTCCCCAGTCATGCTCTCAATCCTCCTGTTGAATTCCTCAGTCTGCCTTCTGTATTCTTCACCCATCTCGCTGCCGAACCTCTCCTCAACAGCTTTTGAATCTTTTAAAGTGTGCTTTCCTGTCTTATTATCAAAGAAATCAAGATTATCGCAATAGCACAGTATCCTCTCCTCAATAGTTTTTGGTATAAGGTCTCTGCTCACGAGTCCCAGCCGTATCGACTCTTCCCTGCTGATACCCACACCGATATGCCTCTCAGCAGCCCTTGCCTCCCTTTCAAGACCTTTTTCCTTAAGATACTTTGCTCCTTCAACACCATGCCTGACACTTTCCTTTGCAGTCGCATAGCCGATATCATGCAATAGGCAGGCAGTGCTCAAAAGCTTAAGATCTATATTCTCTCCTCTTTCAATCATCTTTCCTGCAAGAAAAAGCGATAAGTCTCTGACTATTATCACATGGTCAAGAATACTATGCCTCCAGTCCTTCCTGTATTTTAAAAACCTTTTTTCTAAAAGGTCAAGCGCATCCTTATCAGATATCTCTGCCATAGTATCAATTATAGAAATCAGTATTTATTTGTTAGGTTATCAGCTCGCCCATCAGTCATCATATATTCAGGTCACCTCGCGATGTTCATCATCTAACCCTTATATACTTCTAAGGATAATTTTAAATATAGCAGGTGATACTCTTGACAGATAATACGAATGTCTATATAAGATGCAAGTGCGGCCATACATGGCAGGATACAGGCTCTGAACTGAAAAAAGACATTGTAGTAACTTCAGGCACGATTGAAGAGATAAAGTTCACAGTAGACTACAAGTGCGATAAATGCGGAAAGGAAGTGTCTGCATGTATCTATGTACGGTAACCCATAGAAGAAAGAAGTTGCCGGCAAAAAGATTTCTTAAAATTGATACGCTTGAAAGTCAAGCAGCTTTTAATTCTTTTGCCGGCTTTTCAGACAATATTCTTCCGATGATGGGGGTTTGGAAAATCCAAAAAAAAATGATATATAATCACTCAAGCCAAGCAAGAGCCATTGCCTGTGCGACCTGATTATCCCTTTGCCTTTGCTTAAGAAGGTCTGTCCATTTAGTCACAAGATCATTTTGATACCTGTTCATGCCATCACCCCCTTTCTTGTAAGCTGCTCTATAAATTCAGCATCATGCTTGC